>JAITPS010000193.1 GCA_031289325.1 Candidatus Methanovirga meridionalis | reverse complement strand
AAATAATAATTAAATAAATAATAATTAAATAAATAATAATTAAATAAATAATAATTAAATAAATAATAATTAAATAAATAATAATTAAATAAATAATAATTAAATAAATAATAATTAATTAAATAATAATTAAATAAATAATAATTAAATAAATAATAATTAAATATAGGACATAATATAATATGTCAACGAAAAGACATTAAAATTTTTAACTAAAAAATGGAGTTGATTTCTATGGTAAGTAAAATAAATAAAGGATTAATTAAGGATATTTTGAAAGAACCTGGTGTTAATGTTTCAACTAATGCTTTGGATATGGTTATTGATCATTTATTAGATGTGACTAAGAAAATTGCAAATGAAGCTTTTTTAGATGCTAAAGATGATAATAGGGTTACTCTATTGGATAGGGACATTACTACAGCTATTAATCAATTGAATAGTAGTAAAAATAATTCTATCGATGAGAATAGTTCCTACTAAATATCAGTTATTGATTAACATTTCTATGAGCAATTATAATAGACATATAATCCTTTTGATTTAATATTTCTTCTCTTGAAGTTAAAACTTTTTCACCTTTTCTATATGCTCTTTGAATGCAAACATAGTTAAAGTTATTTTTATCTAAAAAGTTTAACACTTCTTCTTCTCTATTAAAGAATTTCATTACAACAACATATTTTTCATGTTTAATAGAGTTTATTTTAGTTCCAGGAACTATAAGTAATGGCTCATCATTTATCACAAGTAATCTATTTGCTATGCTGGCACTTGCACAAAAAGAAGTAATTCCTGGGACATTGTAAACCTCATAATTTTTCTTTTTTATATATTTTAATAAATATATGTAAGTGCTGTAGATGAAAATATCGCCAACGGTTAAAAATGCAACATTTTTCCCATTTTTAAGATAATTTTCTATGGTTTTAAATGCATCATAAACTTTCTTTTCTTTTTCTTTTGCCATTGGAAAATGTTTTATAATGACTTCTTGATTATCATTAATAAAGCTTTTCGCGGTATCATAAGCTATACTTTCCCCATTTTCCTTTGCACTGGGAGCTATTATTACATCAACACTTTTTATTACCTCTACAGCTTTCAATGTAAGTAATTCCTTTCCTCCAGGACCCACACCCACACCATATAATATTCCATTTTCCATTGTATTAAAATCCTCCAATTATAAGTATATTTTTTAAAATATGTATTAATCCTGAAAATTTTGATTCTAATCTATTTTTAAAAAATATAAAAGATTACAAGGTGCAACAAGTGTATCATGAGAAAATAATCCAACTTAATTATGTTTTTGATGTTTATCCATGTACTTTGGCATATAGTTGAAAACAACAATTGGCAACAATCATAATCTTGCTTATAATAAATCTGAAATTAGTTTTAAATGCTTTTTTAAGTTCAAACACAAAAGATATAGGGACACTTACATCTAAAAGTGATCTTATTATCTTCACCAAAATTAACACAATTGTTAAATACTTCTTCAAACAAATTATTTTTGTTTGATATTTCTTTTGTTATCATACTATAGAATTATCAAACATATTTATATTTAATATTTTTCTTTTGATTGATCATGTAATTTGTGAATTGAAGATTTTATCAAACTTAATATTTTATTGTATATTCGTTATGGAAAAGTTCTTAAATTTTGAATGATAAATTTTTTTTATTAAATTATTTAATCTTAAAAATTATTTAATTTTAAATATTATTTTATAAAAATCTATAATTTTAAATATTATTTTATGAAAACCTATAATTTTAAATATTATTTTATGAAAATCTATAATTTTAAATATTATTTTATGAAAATCTATAATTTTAAATAATATAAATTTATTTTAATTAATATAAATAATTTTAGATAAATATTTTTTAATAATATTTATTTTTAAAAAAGCTATTTATTAAGAACTTTATCAAACCCACTTAATTGATACTTTTATCAGGAAATATATTTAATAGAAACAATTTTTATATTATTTAAAGGATTGTACATATTTTAAGTGATATAATATATTTCATTTCAAGATTATAGGGTTAAATAAATAGTATATAACTTCCATTATTAATAGAATAAAAAATAAGTAAATTTAAAAATGATTAACTAATAAGTAAATTTAAAAATGATTAACTAAATAAATAAGTAATTTTAAGCAATATTTAATTTTAAAATAAACTTACAAATAAGGAGAATTAATATGAGTGTGACTATAAATGATAATTATCTTTTATTGCAGGATAGCTATTTGTTTGTGGATATAGCAAGAAGATTAGAAAACTTTCAAAATGAAAATCCTGATAAAAATGTAATTAAAATGGGTATAGGGGATGTTACTAAACCACTATCAAAAACTGTTATAAAAGCATTTAAAGATGCGGTTGATGAAATGAGTGATTTTAATTCATTTAGAGGGTATGGGCCAGAACAAGGATATTCATTTTTAGTGGAAGCCATTATTAAAAATGATTTTAAACCATCTGGTATTAATATAGATACCGATGAGGTTTTTATTAGTGATGGTGCTAAGTGTGATACAGGTAACATTCAAGAAATTTTTGGTTTAGATAATAAAGTATGTGTTACTGATCCTATATATCCAGTTTATGTGGATACAAATGTTATGGCTGGTAGAGGAGGTTCAATAACTAATAATGGAACTTATAGTTCCATAGTTTATATGTCATGTACACAAGAGAACAATTTTATTCCCGAACTTCCAAAGGAACCTGTTGATTTAATTTATCTTTGTTTTCCAAATAATCCTACTGGAACAACATTAAATAAAGACCAATTATCTAAATTTGTAGAGTTTGCAAAGGAAAATAACTCTATTATCCTTTTTGATGCTGCTTATGAATCATTTATAAGAGAAAATGATGTTCCACACAGTATTTATGAAATTGATGGAGCTAAAGAAGTAGCTATTGAATTTAGAAGCTTTTCAAAAACTGCTGGATTTACTGGTACACGGTGTGCATATACAATTGTTCCAAAAGAACTTTATGGTTTAAGTTCAAATGGTGAAAAGATTTCTGTAAATGAATTATGGAACAGACGACAAACCACAAAATTTAATGGTGTTTCTTATCCAGTACAAAAAGCTGCTGAAGCTACATTTTCAATAGAAGGCAAAAAAGAAATAAAAGAAAACATTGATTACTACATGGAGAATGCTAAAATAATTCGCAACAGTTTATCAAATTTAGGCTTAAATATTTATGGTGGAGTTAATTCACCATATATCTGGGTAAAAACCCCTAACAATATGAAATCCTGGGACTTCTTTGATCTTCTTTTAAACGAAGCCAATATTGTTGGAACAGCAGGCTCAGGATTTGGATTGAGTGGTGAAGGATACTTAAGATTAACTGCTTTTAATACCTTAGAAAACACTAAAGAAGCTATGGATAGAATGTCTAAGATTAAATTATAGAATATTACTAAGTGGTTGAGGAGAACAATAAGTCTATTTTAGACTATGATCAATAATTTGTTTATTATAAACATTTTTATAAGCTTACATACTGTAAAGTCTATTTTAAACGATTTTAGTAAGTTACCATTGACTTATAAGAATATTAAGTTTACATACTATAAATTCTATTTTAAATTTTTTACAAAATGTAAAAGCACTTTTAAAAATGGTTTAGGTACTATAAATTCTATTTTAAACGATTTGATTAACTACATAAGCTAATACTTCATAATCTATTTTACATGCTATAAAGTCTATTTAAACTTGTTTTGCTGTCAAATGTAATATTACAGCTATTATCATGTTTACATACTATAAAGTCTATTTTAAACTGTATTATATATTTCAAATTCACTAACACTATCAGCATGTTTACATACTATAAAGTCTATTTTAAACTAAATAAAAGTATCATATTCAAGGTCATAATCACTGCGTTTACATACTATAAAGTCTATTTTAAACCATTTAACCACGAATACTATCATCTTAGATTTAGAGTTTACATACTATAAAGTCTATTTTAAACTAGTGGAGACCATAGCAATACTAATAGCAATAACATGTTTACATACTATAAAGTCTATTTTAAACACTCAAACAATTTAAGTAGGTAATTAAAAACACTATGTTTACATACTATAAAGTCTATTTTAAACCGGTTGAAAGTATAGTGTATTTCTCTTCTCTTAGTATAGTTTACATACTATAAAGTCTATTTTAAACATCATAAATTGTGTAAGTTAAGTATAGCTTTATGGGAGTTTACATACTATAAAGTCTATTTTAAACATAATAGTTTAATTCTAAAAATACATCATTTATTTAAAGAGTTTACATACTATAAAGTCTATTTTAAACTTTAAATCAACATTATAAGTACCTAAAGTTTCATTAGTTTACATACTATAAAGTCTATTTTAAACCTAATGCATCAACTTGATTTTTACCATCCTCATCTTTAGTTTACATACTATAAAGTCTATTTTAAACTATTCCTTATGGTTCACAATATCTTATTATTATCGGGTTTACATACTATAAAGTCTATTTTAAACCAATGGGTGTATGATGGTTTCTGGGGGCCTTTCACTATGTTTACATACTATAAAGTCTATTTTAAACATGTATGTCTCCACTTATAGTTATAGTATTATTAGTTCGTTTACATACTATAAAGTCTATTTTAAACTTAATAGGGTGCAATGCAAATACTGCAAACATAGATATGTTTACATACTATAAAGTCTATTTTAAACTATATCATTGATTTTATTTTTTAGGAATCTTCATCTTGTTTACATACTATAAAGTCTATTTTAAACATATATTGTGATAGTAAATATCAAGTGAAAGCAAGATGTTTACATACTATAAAGTCTATTTTAAACTATGTGGGGTATATTGATGATAGTATACATGGTTCACTGTTTACATACTATAAAGTCTATTTTAAACTGTATATAGTACTACTGGGGCGGTTTTTAACAATTGGTTTACATACTATAAAGTCTATTTTAAACTATACTTACTAACTGCCTGTTATTCGAAGGAAATACCTGTTTACATACTATAAAGTCTATTTTAAACTTCCGATGACTGTATCGCTGGCTTACATATACATATTGAGTTTACATACTATAAAGTCTATTTTAAACATTTTATAAGTTATAGAAACCTTTATATACTAAGCTGTTTACATACTATAAAGTCTATTTTAAACTTAAATGACTCTGTAATATCTCCCCGTTTCAAATCTTGTTTACATACTATAAAGTCTATTTTAAACTAATAAATAATAAACACTTAATTTAAAACTTTATATTTGTTTACATACTATAAAGTCTATTTTAAACTGTTTATGTGTGGTGTAGTAATGTTATTTGGGTTTGTAGGTTTACATACTATAAAGTCTATTTTAAACTAAAAATTAAATTAATAATATAAATTTAAATAAACATGTTTACATACTATAAAGTCTATTTTAAACAGTATCAAAAGCAAAACCTATACTCTCCCTATCACTGTTTACATACTATAAAGTCTATTTTAAACCAGTTAACAAGAACCAAAACAATATATTGTGATAGGTTTACATACTATAAAGTCTATTTTAAACTTGTATATAATCCATTATTTGTTACTTCACTCATTTGTTTACATACTATAAAGTCTATTTTAAACTCGTTTCAATTAAATAGCTATTTTTTCCATGATCATCGTTTACATACTATAAAGTCTATTTTAAACTGTGTCATCAAGGAATATCAAGTTATGATTTTTTCCCTGTTTACATACTATAAAGTCTATTTTAAACTCTGTGCAAATATTGTCTATTATGCACTTTTTTTAAACTGTTTACATACTATAAAGTCTATTTTAAACGTTTTGGTGCATGGAAGATATTTTTATAAGTTACAAAGTTTACATACTATAAAGTCTATTTTAAACAAAGTAACATTCAGTATTGATTTATTAGATGTTGCAAGTGGTTTACATACTATAAAGTCTATTTTAAACTTTAATTAATTTAATATTATATTTATCATAATAGTATAGTTTACATACTATAAAGTCTATTTTAAACTTAACATTCGGTGCTGGTGAATCAACAGCCTTCAGTGTGTTTACATACTATAAAGTCTATTTTAAACATTGTATTGGCTATTGCAGCAGTCGTGGCAGTTGTGAGTTTACATACTATAAAGTCTATTTTAAACAACCGCCCCAGTATTTATTTAATTTAATTTAATTAATTGTTTACATACTATAAAGTCTATTTTAAACTATAAAGTCTCAGCGGGGACAATTGCCAGATATTGCAGGTTTACATACTATAAAGTCTATTTTAAACACAGGTTTTAACATGCAAAATAAGTAAAGGAAGTGATGTTTACATACTATAAAGTCTATTTTAAACTTTGGGGGGTGTCTGGTGAATACATAGAACTATTGTGTGTTTACATACTATAAAGTCTATTTTAAACTAAGAAGCTGTCGTATAACCACCCTTACCAGACCAAAGTTTACATACTATAAAGTCTATTTTAAACTATGTTACATTAAGTGCTTTGACTAATGTGAGTAAAGGGTTTACATACTATAAAGTCTATTTTAAACTTGGTGAAACTAATTACTTCCAAATACAGCAGTTACAAGGGTTTACATACTATAAAGTCTATTTTAAACTAGAAACCTTTATATACTAACTAAAATAAATAGTATATGTTTACATACTATAAAGTCTATTTTAAACTTTGTTTGTTGATTAGAACCAGTTAAAGCTTTTTATTTGGTTTACATACTATAAAGTCTATTTTAAACATCATTCATCTTATATTATTATAGTGTATAATCTTAGATTACATACTATAAAGTCTATTTTAATCAGTAAGAGGCGGAACCTTTACTAATAGTAAAATAAGGTTTACATACTATAAAGTCTATTTTAAACGTTGTGTCCCATATAAATCTATGTGGGATGTTATGTTGTTTACATACTATAAAGTCTATTTTAAACAAATATATACTGGGGCGATTAATAATGCCCTATTTATGTTTACATACTATAAAGTCTATTTTAAACCAAAACATATCAAACCACCACAAAACCATCCCCCAAAGTTTACATACTATAAAGTCTATTTTAAACGTATGGCTATTTAAACTGTTACCCGCGAGATTTATTTCGTTTACATACTATAAAGTCTATTTTAAACTAAGATTTTATCATTTATAGGAACCTTTATATACTACCTTGTTTACATACTATAAAGTCTATTTTAAACCGGGTAACAGTTTAAATAGCCATACCCTGGGTAGATGTTTACATACTATAAAGTCTATTTTAAACTTAAATAATTTAATATTGTATTTATTAAGATTACTATAGTTTACATACTATAAAGTCTATTTTAAACATATCATTCATCTTATAACATTTAAATAAACTAACTAGTTTACATACTATAAAGTCTATTTTAAACTTTAATTTTTAAATTTATGCTGGTTCTTTCATTCATGGTTTACATACTATAAAGTCTATTTTAAACTCATTTCTATTCATTCCTGAGAACTATTTAATTCATTTGTTTACATACTATAAAGTCTATTTTAAACACAATTGGAA
The DNA here is from genome assembly GCA_031289325.1 of Candidatus Methanovirga meridionalis. Taxonomy (GTDB): domain Archaea; phylum Methanobacteriota; class Methanobacteria; order Methanobacteriales; family Methanobacteriaceae; genus Methanovirga; species Methanovirga meridionalis. Next base: position 10,206 of record JAITPS010000193.1, on the reverse strand, counting down.
GATTTGGAGTATACCTTTGGATTAATTGGTTTACATACTATAAAGTCTATTTTAAACATTCTCATTGTATTCATAATAAAAACTTGGTTGTAGGTTTACATACTATAAAGTCTATTTTAAACCTCTGTGTTGGATTCCTACACTGCTTGGTTTGTATCCATGTTTACATACTATAAAGTCTATTTTAAACATATATGAATACTTACTATACACAAACACAATACCATGTTTACATACTATAAAGTCTATTTTAAACCATAAACTGTTCTTATCATGTTATAGAATTTACTATAACTGTTTACATACTATAAAGTCTATTTTAAACTATTTATTAAGACTACAATATAAAGGTTTTTATTATTTGTTTACATACTATAAAGTCTATTTTAAACTTAGTTTATATTGAATTTGGAGGTTTTATAATGATTTGTTTACATACTATAAAGTCTATTTTAAACTTAATCACAATGAGATTTTTATAGACTAAAATTCCTCGTTTACATACTATAAAGTCTATTTTAAACCGAGTCGAAAAATCCGTATTTTTGCCAATAAACTATGGAATTTTCTTAAAATTAGGGTGAATGAAAGTTATCTTATAATAATGTATTGACTATATAAAGGTGGACTACAGAATAAAGTCAATTGAATTTTTTTCCACACCTAAAATATCTTTTTTTAGGAATTTTTTTGGAAATTGGAATATTATAACTGAATCAATATCTTTGTCAATAATCTCAATTAAATCCATTTTAAGCTTTTTTAATTGAGATTTTGATAATTCTCCTTCAAAAACTGAATTTTGAATCCAATGAACAGTTGTTTTTAAGTATTTATGGATTTTATTGATTCTTTCAACTCCAATATCATAAACAATTATAACATACATCACCACCACATCCTAAAGCTCTCATATTCTTTATCTTTTAAAATATGCTTAATTAATTTATAACATTCAAGCCTTAAAAGATATTTATATGAAACCTTCTTATTTAAAGTTTTGTGTTTAACTGTTGTTTCTAATTTTTTTTGGTATTCTGTAAGAAAAATTTTTCTGCCTTTTTCATTGAGTAAAACACCTATATCATGCTCAAAATGCTTTTCTGAAATCATATTATTATTAATTAACTTAAAAATTATCCTACTGACAATAATTGGTTTAAAAATGTCTGATATATCTAAAGCCAAAGAAAATCTTCTCTCTGAAGGTTCATGTAAAAAACTTACTGATGGATGTAGGTATGTATGATAAATTTCTGAAAGTGTTGTTGAATATAACAAAGAGTTTCCAAATGAAATTAAAGAATTTATTTCTGAAGTAGGAGGTCTAATTTCCCTTTTATCAAATTGAAATTTTTTTAATATATGATTAAAACTTTGATAATAGTTGTTCCAAATCCTACCTTCACTACTCATTATTTGAGATACATCACCACTTATATTTTCAGATTTAATCTTATTTAAATATTCTTCAACATTTTTACCTTTTTTTAAGTAATATTTTAATGTCATCTCTGTATTATGTTTGATCCCTTTAACAAATTCTTCAGCTATAAAATTCCTTTTTTCATGATTAGAATAATATTCTGATTGTTTAACAACGATCAAACCAGAATTAAGTTGTATTTTTGGGTATAACGAACCTTCATAGTATCCATATTTATTAAAAAAATGTGTAGGGATTCCTTCTTTCATAAGGATGGTTGAAGCACCAGAACTTAATGATACTTTCGCATGACAATTAATTTCACTAATTGAATGGATAGGTAATGATTTTTTAACATCTTCACTTATAAAATAAAGTGTATTGCCTTTTCTTGATAATTTTCCATGGGAATTTATATATAATGGAGACTTCATAACAAAACCACATTTCCTTTTAAAAAATATAAAAATTATACCATACATAATTCATAATAAGAACATTTTTTACAATAGGGCTTAATAATAGATTTGGGTGGAGTTTTAAGAGAAATGATCTTTTTTATCTCTTTTATAATAATTTTCATTTCTCTACTAATTTCATCAGTTAATTCTACACTTTCTCTTTTTCGTTCATCAGGGTATACAAGAACACCTTTAGCATCGATTCCACTATTTTTCATATTCCATAAATAGAAATATAATTGATATTTAGCAGGTTCTACCAATTTTCTGGATTTTTTTACTTCAAAAATAGTTAAATTATTTGTTTTTTTCACAAAATCAAATGCCATATTATCAAATTTAATCTCTTTGTTCTCTCTACTGTAACTTTTTTCATGGATTAATTTACCTAATGCAATATCTTCATTATCATAATTCATATTTATTCTATGAGCATAAAACCAAAGTTCTCGCTTGCAAGATTTAAAATATTGAATCATTACTCCAGTTATTTCAATCATGCTTTCATATCCATATATTAATTATTAATAAATTTTTTTCAAACTTTATCTATTTTATATTATGAAAGGTTCTTCCTCATCTTCAGATATGAATCCAGTTTCCAAATCATATTTTTCATTTAATAAGTCTTCTGGAACATATCCTAAGTATTCATTGTGCAATAAGGCTTTTCCAAATTTTTTAATATCAATAGAGACTACATATTGATAAAATGAACTTTTAATTTTTAAAAATTTATTTTTTCTTTTAAAATTATTTTTTTCCTCTTCTATTTCCATAAATTTTTCCCATATTTCATTAGCATCTTCATTAATATTAACATAAATATCTATTTTATTTGCTCCATTATTATCTAATAATTTAAATTTATAAGGAATTTCAGAAAAATTTAAAGTTGTCAATATATTTAATAAATTTAAAGAATCTTCTTGAGAACCATCCTCAATTAATATTTCATAGTATTTTTTTGAAAAAAGATTAAATTTTGATTCATTAATTTCAGTTATATCTCCAATAATTTTCTTAGTTGATTGTAAAAGTATTGAATTATAAACAAAATTTGCGTATGGTTTATTTTTTTCATTAACCAAATTAACTATGTTTACTTGACCCATATTTTTTGAATAATTCCTATTGCATCTTCCAGCAGTTTGAATAATTGAATCTAAAGGAGCAAAATCTCGATAGATAATATCTACACTAATATCAACTCCTGCTTCAATTAATTGAGTGGTCACAACAATTTTTCTGTTTTTAGAATTTTTAATATGATTAATTCTATCTAATCTATGTTTTGGTAGGATATTAGTGGATAAATAAATCAGATCTATTTTTTCAGCGAATGTTTTTATTCCTATGGAATCATTTTCAAACTCATCATCAAAATTATTGCTAAAATGTTCTTTAACATACTTATAAAGTTCTTGAGATGAATTTATTGTATTTAACACGACCATAATATCTTTATCAGGATTATTATCTATTGTTTTACAAATTTCTTCTTTAAAATCGTCTAAAAGTTTATCCTCAAGATTAAAATTAAAAACAACTCTATCAAATTCTTCGAAATATTCTTCTTTATTATCTATTAAAGGTATTATCTCTTCATTTTCTTCAAAAATTAATGGTTGTGTCGCAGTGATTAAAATAATCCATGAATTAAAATTATAAGCTAAATTTTTTAAAATTTTATTAATTATTGGCCAAAATTTAAAAGGGATAGATTGTATTTCATCAAGAATTATTATAGAATTAGCTATGTTATGGAATTTTCTTAGTGACCTGTTTTTATTAGAAATTAAACTATAAAACAGTTGAATGAAAGTAGTAACAATAATTTCAGACTGCCAACCTTCAGTTAGAAGCTTAGAACTATTATCATCAAAATTTTCATCTTCTGTTATATAATTCATATCAGACATGTGATTATGTTTTAAAAGAATATCTGAGCCTTTTAAATTAGAATATTGTAAAATTTCTCTAATAACTGCTTCATTTTGATCAATAATACTTAAAAACGGTAATGAATAAATAATTCGTGGAGTAAAATCATGATCATTGTTTATTTTTTCTCGTAATTTTAAAGAAAAAGAAAAAGAATTTAAAGTTTTTCCACAACCAGTAGGCAATTCTAAAGAAAATATTTTATTTTTAATATCAATTGAATTAAGTTTATCCATGCACAGGATATATGATTTTTCTCTTATTTGATTAATTAAAGTGTTTTTATCCTTAAATTTCTCTTGTTTAAATTTATCAACTATATCTGAAGGAATTGTCTTACATTGAATCATTTTAATTTGCGAAGCATCAAGTTTATCACTATCTAATAATACAGAATATAAAATTAATAAATTTAGGTAATTAGAAATATCTTTAGATAAGAATAATTCTTTTAGATCCTTATTAATTTCTTTTTTTAAAGTTGAATAAATATTTAAAAAGTCAAAAATATCTATATTATGCTTTTTATAAAAGTTATATAAACTATTAAGATTACCATTAACTTCCTGCTTATTTAAATCTTCAATTTGAAGAATTAATTTATCAAAATCTATTTTTAATTTACCTATTTCTTTATCAGTTCCTTTAAGACTTTTTAAATTACCATGATGCCTTAGTATTACTAAATAACTAATTGCTTTAAAATAATTATTCTTCATGAATTTTTTTTCAATTAAAAAGTTTTTTATAACATAATAACCAAAAACAGCAGATAAAAATCCATGCCTTGTTTTTTCACTTTTAAATCCTTCAAATAAATGTTTTTGAAAAAAAGAAGTTGATTTAGCAAAATCATGAGATATCCCTATTAAAAAAGAAATTTCAGCGAATAAAACATGATTTTTAAAGTTTAAATCTGTAAATATTTGTTTAGATAAGTTTCCTACATTGAGAAGATGTTCTTCTAATTTTTTATTAGGGTGTGAAAAAATATTGGATGATGAATTTGAGTTAATAGAAGATGACATTATCTTCACCTATTTGTGAATAATCAGCATTAGCTATTTTAATAGGTTTACCATTTTCTTCATAGTAATATTCTAAATAATAATCTACTTTTCTACTTTCATCCATAAATCCTGGCGATTTGATTATACCATATTTCTTATCTTTTTCAATGATAATTTTATTATTTTGAGGTACAACACTATGAATATTAACATCCTTACTATTTTTATTTTCAACACTAATAAAATCATCAACAACTAATTTAAAATTAGCTAAACATTCACTAATTCCCAAATAAGGAGTATAAATTGCTTTATGATTATTTAATAATTCAAAAAGATCATCCATCACTTTGCTATCATTAATACTCACATATATTCTATATTTGACATCTTTTAAAAATTCTGCAGGGACTTGTACTCTTTTTCCAAGAGATTTTATATCTGAAAGCATATAACCTTCTTTTGTATTAATATAATTTAAATTTAATCGTGTTTTTTTAAGAGGATTCAAAATACGAATACTTATTTTACTTTTATCTTTATCAAACAAATCATAGTAACTATCCTTTTGATAGCCTAATATTGCGGCTATTAAGCCTGAAATAGTAGTCCTACTTGGAAAAGGATAGGTTAAAGTTGAGGTTGCTGTGAAACCTTTTCTAAAATAAGCATAATCTCCCCAAATATCAAATACTAAAGCTTTTTTAAACATTGTTAATTAAACCTCACAATTTTAATTCTGCAACATCTATTCCAATAGCCTTTATTTTCTTATTTAAATCATTTCCATCCCCAATATCTTCAAATATGATATTTGAATCATACTTCATATTAATCCTATTGATTTTATCTTTATTAAGTTCTAATGATTTTAATAAAAGATCAAGATTTATTTTCACTTCATTAATAGATCTAATTGTTTTATCATTATCTAATGAGTGTTTCAAAGATAATTGTTTGTCTAAATCACCAATAAAATAATATTTATCTTTATATTCAATTTGAATTAATAAACGTGGGACTTGACCAAATTTAGACCTTGAAATTAAATTTTTAGTTCCATTCCAAATCCCATCAAGTAATAATTTAACATCCTCATTAGTTAATTTTGTAGATTCAGCTGCTTTTTCATTAACAATCCCATAAAAAGAAATTAAAGAGTAAGGAAGTATATATTCCTCCCTAAATGTTTTTTGTTCCTTACCTTCACCAGATGCAAATGCACCAGTACCTTTAATATGAGTAATTTCAACTTTATGGAGAGATCTACCTAACCTAAATTGAACAGAACCTGTAAAAGTTACAGAACTTGTTTTTGATTTAGACTTATCTTTTTCTTTAAATTTAATATCAACAGGTATTGTTGCTCCAAAAAGCCTTACATCAATACATTTTTCTAAAATACTATTCGCAATCTGCTTTTTCTGTCCTAAAAAAGTATTATCTCTATTACTATCCGTATCTAACAAAGTATTATCTTTATTATCATTATTCAAAAAATCATTTGCTCTTGCTTTAGCATCTTGAATTTTACCCTCATTATTTACTATTTCTCTAACAAAAATTTCTTCCTTTTTATAATCATGCAAATAATCTCTTATAGTTCTTTTTAATCTAACATCAGTAACTATATTAAATTCAGTTTCTTCATCTAATCGTGGCTTATTACTATCTAATGGATCACCATTTGGATTAGCATTAGTTATATCATATAAAAACAAAATTTCAGATCTATTTTTAACTATTTCAGAATTGCTCATAATACTCACCTTTTTATAAATTAATTTAAAATAATAGATATTTATTTAATCATTTAAAATTATAAAACAAATTTTTTAATTATCAACGGATTTTTCAGGATTTTCCTCTTTATTATCTCCTTTTTTAGGTGAAACATAAAGTTTACTAAGTGTATAACCTAAAACAAAGTAAAAACTTGTTTCATCACGAGTTAATTTCCAATTATTATCTGTTCTTATTAAATTATCAGAAATTTCCTCTGTTAATGGAATATAGTAATGTCCTGCATCATATTCAGTTAACTTACCAAGTACCATTGGATAAAGTTTTTGAATTTTCTTTTTATCTAAAGACAGTCCCCATAACTTATTAGTAAATGGGCTTGAACCTAATTCATTATATTGTATGGAAGTTAATTTTCTTGTAAGAACCCCTAATAAAAAACTTGCTTTTTTATCTGGAGTATTTAATTCATTTAAATATTTATCAAATTGATTACTATTATTTTCCATGATATAGTCCTCCTTATCTTCAGTATCAGTATTATAATTATTAATCAATTCTAAATCATTCAAAAATCTAAAAATCATCAACGATTCTATAACCATAGTTCTCATAAAATATTCATTATTTTGTCTAAATTTTTGTCTAATAGTTTCCATACAATGGGATAAAATAAAACTAAAATTTAATTTATTATTGCTGAAAATAGAACTTATTAAATCAATGTAGTATTTATTAGCTACTGATGATGGGAAAAAATCCCTTAAAAAACCAAAAATCCAATTGTAATCTTTAACATGATTGTATTTGCGATCTTTATTATAAAAATTTATAAAATCACCTTCAGCATTTTTACCAAAAAGAGATTTAATCATATCTTCTTGAAACATTACATTACTTTTTACTTTAAGATGAGCATCATATAAATTAGATATCCAACTGGGCATGATACTTTCCACATAACTCAAAATATTAAAAGCACTATTATTGGTTTCATAATATAAAAATTTAAACTCAATAATGTTATTTAAATCTTCACTAAGTTCTGAAATCTCTTTTTCATCAGAGACAATAGTATTATAATAGCTTTTATCCTCAGGACTATCTAAATAAAAATCAAATAACTCGTTAATAATATTGTCTTTTTTATCTAAAAAGGTGGGAATAGCATAGTATTTTAGTCCAAATTCTGAAAAGGATAAATATTTATCAACAAAATTTTTTCCTGCTCCTAAAGTCAAAGCACAATTTAAACAAATAGGGATCTGCTTCCATTGATTCATTTGACTTAAATCAGGTAAATTTCCAGGTTTATCCGCATTAGAAAATCCAAATCCAATAGCACTCGGTACAAGTCCTAAGACTTGTTTAGTTTCACCACATAAAAAACATTCACCGTCACCTTTAATTTCTTTAGATCCTAATTTATAATATTTAGCACTGGCATTTTTCTTAAAAATATCTTCAAAATAAGAATAATTACCTATATACTTAACTTCATCATTTTCTTTAATAGATATTGTTAATAGATGATTTTTTTTAGATTCTAAATTTTTATGAACCTCCACAATTTTTTCTAAAATCATATCTTTATTCTCTTCAATTTCATTGTAAAATGGTCTTATAAAATCATCATCTTTATTATCCTTAAACCATTTTAAGAATTTGATATCGAATGTTTTCTTAACTTCTGTTATTAAAGAAGATGGAGTTATATTAGTGCCTCTTGATGAACCTTTCTTGTATAAATACAAAGATTTATCCGAAGATGTAAATTCTTTTTGTTTTACATCGATAAAGTGAATTTCATTACCAAATCTTTCAAATTCAACAACAATCACAGAAGAAGCATTTTTAAATTCATCTATTAAAATATCAGTTTCTTTGAAGTTTTCCTTTTCAATGTAAGTTTGTCCTAATTCATATAATGCATTTAAAATTTATATCACCTTAAATTATTAATCATACCAAAACCAAGAGAGTTTTTTTCACCTAAACCACAATCTAATAAAAATTTATAAAATTTCACATAGTCATTGTTACTCTTTTCTAAATATTTCCAAAGAGAACCTATAATTATAAATTTATTCTCATTTTTAACTATTCTTACAGAAACTTCTCGTGAAAATTCGAATGAATCAAATAAAGCCCCATCCATATAAAATTCATCATTATAATAAGCATTATATTTTTTTAAAGCATTATTTTTAAGTCTATTGAAAAAAAACTCGAAATCTGGGTTTTTTTCAAAAGAAAAGTAAGTATTTGACTGATTATCTTGAAAAAGCACAATTGGCGTACTTGAAATAAATTTACTATTATTTTCACTATTGAATAATTTTAAATTTTTAATTAACATTTTATAGTTAGATAAGCTAAAACTATCTATTTTTTTTAAAGAATTATGTAATGATTTTATAAATCTCTTATTTGGTGATGAAATTATAATTTTCTTTGCTTGTTCCTTATTAAAATCATTTAATGGAAATATATTTGAAAAATTGAAGAATTTAAATCCTTTAATGTCATGATATGTAGAAAATTCTGTATCTTTTAATAAACCATATATAAAACCTTGAATCGTATATTTATTAATCTTAGTATATTCAAAATCTGTTAATGACTGAAAAGTCATGATTATTCTCAATTAAATCAATCCGTCTCTGTAAATTTTTGGGTGGGAAATTCAAATGTAATGCTCATTGATGATTATTTAGTGGTATATTTTTATATAGTGGTCTTGACAAAGTTCTTAATAGATAACTTTTTTAAAAATAAATATTATTAAAAAAAAAATAAATAATTATTAAAAAATATTAATTTAAAATTAATTATATTAATCAAAATATATTTATATTATTTAAAATTTAAAATTATAGATTTTGATAAAGCAATATTTAAAATTAAATAATTTAATAAAAAAAATCATCATTCAAAAATTAAGAATTTTATCATAATAATTATATTACATTTTTCTACTTTATAAAATTTTCGTGACTTGATATTGTGAGAGTATCAAAAAGATGGCTCTTGAACTTTTTGAGCCTATCTCAAATTCAGCTTATAAGACTTTATTTCAAATTTTTAATCATTGTCGCATGCATAGTCCAACAATAATATTAATATGACTGGTAATCATTAATTAAACTTGTAGCATTAAATTATTGTCAAAATTAACATGATTTATATTATAATTTTTTTAGTCATGACCCAACATCTTAACATTCTCAATATTTTTGAAAAAAAATGGATTTTTTTATATTCACTAATAAATAGCTAAAAATTGATTAATATTTACTTAAAAGTAAATATATATTTAAATATGGATTTTTTACCCATACATTTAGAATGTTTCAATAATTTCAAATTCAAAAATATTTAATAAGTAGGAAAAATATATAGAATTAAGTGAAAAATTAATTTATAATAATATATTACAAAATAATTACAAAATATATTACAAAATAATTACAAAATATAGTGTATGAAATAATGTTTTTAAGTAATGAATTTTTTAAAAATAAAATATAATTATTAAATTTTTAATTAAAAAAATTATAGTTATTATTTTTAAAAATAAAGAAATAAAAATTATTATTTAAAAAATTAATTTAATTTCAAT
>JAITPS010000192.1 GCA_031289325.1 Candidatus Methanovirga meridionalis | reverse complement strand
TTATATTAATTAAAATAAGACCATATTATTTAAAATTTAAAATTATAGATTCTTATAAATTAATATTTAAAATTAAATAATTTAATAAAAAAATTATTATTTCAAAATTTAAGAACTTTTCCATTAGGACTATAATTTAATAAAAAAATTATTATTTCAAAATTTAAGAACTTTGGCTTATTCAAAATTTAAGAACTTTGGCATAATGACTATAATTTTCAACTATAATTTTCATAATGGCTATAATATATTAAATTAGTATAGTAATTAAAATTATAATAAATTAAAAGTATAGGATATATAAAAATGAGAAATAATAAATTTAAACCACTAATTGGGGGGTATAAATTTGAAACAGCCCTGTGAACTTGTTGTATGGTATGTAATTCCGACCGTACGTTCTATTTTAGCTAAAGAGCTTTTTAATTTAGGGATGAAGCAGACAGAAATTTCTAACTTGTTAGATATTACACAACCTGCAGTTTCTCAATATTTAAGTGATAAACGTGGAGGTCGTGAAATTGAACTTACAGACGAAATTAAAAAAATGATTAAAGAATTATCATATAAACTTAGTGAAGGTTTAGCATCCAAAAGAGATATTGTTGCTGAAGTCTGTGAAATCTGTAGAAAAACAAGAACAGAAGATATTTTATGTCAATTACACAAATCAAAAGACACAATTCCACATGACTGTAATCAGTGCTTTAATCCTAATGTTGAATCTTATTGTCCACATAGTTTCACTTATACAATTTAAAACTTATACAATTGGCAGTGTAAATTTAGTATGATTAAAAAACACTTTACGAACTACTGATTATAGAAATAAAAATCTGAGTAAATAAGTTGGAATTTTATTAAAGGAATATTGATAAGAAATTGAATATTGATAAGAAATTAGGAAAATATTAGGAATAATAATGCACAAAAATTAATTGATCATGATAATATATTCATAAATCATGACACTATAATTCATAAAATTTAAACAATAGGTGACAATATGAAATATCAAATGTATGATGATATACTTGAACAACCAAAAGCTATTAAAGAAACTATTAAAGCAGAATCGGCTCATATGAATGAAATATCTGAAAAAATATCTCAAGCAGATAAAATATACTTAGTTGGATCTGGAAGTTCACTTTCAACTCTTTATTCTGCTAAAGATGCCTTAGAAATGGTTTCCAATTTAGACATCAATATATGCACAGGGTATGAATTTTATTACAATAAAAGAATTGATAACAAAAATACGGTTGGAATATTCACTTCACAATCTGGTGAAACTGGAGATACATTAACTGGACTTAGAAGAGCAAATGAGTTAGGAATGTATACAGTTTCAATAACCAATGAAGATAACACTCCAATGCTTAATGAAGCTAAAGATGGAGTCTTAACAAGAGCAACTCATGAAGATTCCATACTCGGAACAAAAACTTATATAACTCAAATGTATTCCTTATACGATATTTTATTTAGAGCATCAGATTATGAAAAGTCAGAAAGCTTGTTAAAAGAAATGGAAACAATACCAAATTTAATGGAAAAAGTAATTAAAAGTTCAGAACAAGAGAATAAAGAATTAGCAGAAAAAGTGAAAGATGAAGAAATATTCTATGTTATGGGCAGTGGACCAAACTTTGGTTTAGCCTACAAAACATCAATGACAATGTTCATGGAAGGAGCATTGAAACATTCCTGCCCATTATATTCTTCAGAATTTAGGCATGGATTAATTGAAAGAGCTGAAAAAAATGTGCCAATCATATTTTTAGATGCTGATTATCCATCTGATGAAATTACAAGAAAAGCTATTGAGTTTTCAAATGGGTTGAATGCTAAAACAATGGTTTATAATTTAAAAGATTATGCAAATGTTGACAATCTTTTAGCACCATTTATTTTAGTAATTCCTCTTGAATGGTTTGTTTATTACTTAGCAGATTTCAATGGTGAAGATCCTGGAAGTACAAGACATATAGGAAAAGTTAGAATATAAAAAAAGTTAGAATATAAGAAAAGTTAGAATATAAGAAAAGTTAGATATTGAATTCAACCCTGAAAAGGTTTATATTCAATAAAATTTATTTATATTGTCTAAATTTTTGTCTAAATTTTTCATAGATAAAAAACCAAATTCTGGATCTTTGAAAACAAGGCTCTTTTTACACAGTTTTTTTAATAACGGTCTTTTGTAAAATTAAATTTTTCAGTTAAAATTTAAGTTGGATTTTCATGAAAATTTTATTTTAACTAAAATTGTTAATTATCGTGGGTTTGATAAAGTTCTTAATAAATAACTTTTTTAAAAATAAATATTATTATTTAAAAATAAATATTATTAAATATTATTAAAAAATATTAATTTAAAATTATTTATATTAATTAAAATAAACTTATATTATTTAAAATTTAAAATTATAAATTTTCATGAAAAAATATTTAGAATTAAATAATATTTAGAATTAAATGATATTTAGAATTAAATAATAATTTAGAATTAAATAATTTAATAAAAAAATTATTATTTCAAAATTTAAGAACTTTTCTATAATGACCATATTTAATTGATGTGAGTAAATTTTATATAATCAAATAAATTAATATATAATGTATAATATACTATGTATAATGTATTTATTGTATTGATTAGAAATGAGATATATTTTATTTTTATTTATAATTTAAAAATTTTAAGAGAGGAATTTATATGAAAATGTATTATGATAAAGATATAGATGCAGGAATACTTGCAAATAAAACAATAGCTGTTTTAGGTTATGGTAGTCAAGGAAGAGGTCAATCAAGAAATATGGCTGATAGTGGATTAAATGTTATTCTTGGACTTAGAGAAAGTGGTGCATCATGGCAAAAAGCTATTGATGATGGAATGACTGTTAAAACCATTGAAAAAGCTGCAGAAGAAGCAGATATTATTCATTTCTTATTACCTGATGAAATTCAAGGACATATTTATGAAAAGTTTGTTGTTCCTTATCTTGAAGCTGGAAACACGGTTTCTTTCTCACATGGATACAACATACACTTTGGATATATAAAAGTTCCAAAAAATGTTAATATAACAATGATCGCTCCAAAAGGACCTGGTTCAATGGTAAGAAGAACTTATCTTGAAGGATTTGGAATTCCTGGTCTTGTGGCTGTTGAACAAGATGCAACTGGTGATGCTAAGCAAATTGCTTTATCTATGGGTAAGGCTTGTGGTTTATCAAGGGCAGGTATACTCGAGACAACTTTTAGAGAAGAAACTGAAACTGATTTATTTGGAGAACAAGCAGTCCTATGTGGAGGAATTACAGAGTTAATTAAATCTGGATTTACCACATTGGTAGAAGCAGGATATCAAAAAGAAATAGCTTACTTTGAAACCTGTCATGAAGTAAAATTAATCGTTGATTTAATTTATGAAAAAGGTTTCGCTGGAATGTGGAATGATGTAAGTAACACTGCAGAATTTGGTGGTTTAAGTAGAAGAGAAAGGATTGTTAACCCAAAAGCTAAAAAAGAAATGAAGAAAATTTTAGATGAAATTCAAAAAGGTAAATTCACTAAAGAATGGACTATTGAGAACTTATCTAAACAACCAATGCTTAATAGAATGAGAGCTATTGAAAGTGAAGAAGACATTGAAATCACTGGAGCTAAACTTAGAAAAGCTTGTGGTTTAGAAAAGTAAATTATTTTATTTTTAATAGGTAATGCAATTATGACTTTTGTTGGAATGGATCATGGAACAACAGGAATTTCATTTGGAATTATTCCTAATGAAAATATTGAAGATCTTGAAGTATTTAAAATAGATAGGGAAGATACTAAAAAAGGTAAGGTTTCAGCTATTGAAGAACTATCAAAAAGAGTTGATATTGAGTCTATAAAGCTATTGGCAATGACCTATGGAATGGGTGATGGTATAAACTCTATTTTACCTATAAAAAAAGTTAAAAATAGAGGAATTCGTTCGATTAATGGTGCTGGGAAAATAACTGGTGGAGGAACATTGATTTACAGTGAGATTGAAAAATCAAATATTCCAACAATAATTATTCCAGGATTACACAAAAACTCACCAAGTCTTGATAAACGATTTAATGCTGCTTATTCTCATCAAGCAAGTGCTGAAAAGATCAGTATATCATACAATGCTTACACATCAACCAAATGGGAAAATATGATAGTTGCAGATATAAGTTCCAATAGTGTTAACATCTTAATAGAAAATGGAAAAATAAGGGGAGCTATTGATGCATGTTTAGGGGCTATGGGAATAATTCATGGACCAATTGACCTTGATATGATTAGAAACATTGATGAAGGGAAATCAACTGCAAATGAATCATTTTCACATGCTGGTGCTGTTAAAATAGCTGATGTATATGGTAAAGTTGCTTTTTTAAAGGATAAAATCCTTGAAAAATATAAAAATAATGATCCTAAAGGAGTTTTAGCTATTGAAACTTTGGCAATGACTGTAGCTATGGAAATATACTCACTTGCAGGAATATCCAATAAAAAAATAGAGAATATATGTTTAACTGGATCAATAGGTTCTATGAAAGACCCATTAAACTTTGAAAATTTGCTTAATAAATTTTTAAAAAATAGATTTAATATAAAAATATTACCAAGTTCATCAGGTGTTCTTGGAAGTACTCAAATAGCTTTAGATGTTTACAATGGGAAAAAAGATATTTTAGGAATTGATGTGAAACTTTGAGGATCAATAAATGAAAAAAGCAATAAGTGTTTTATCAGGGGGATTGGATTCAACAGTAGCCACATCAATCTATAAAGACAGCCATGAAATTCATGGAATAACTTTCAACTACGGTCAAAAAAGTTTAAAACAAGAAATAGATGCATCTAAAAAGATTTGTGAAAAATTAGAAATTAAACATGAGCTAATTGATTTACCATGGTTATCTAAGTTAGGTTCATCGGCATTAACAACAGACAATGAACTTCCTAAAATCTCAATTAACGACCTTAGTAATCAGGAAATATGCGAAGATTCAGCAGATAAAGTTTGGGTTCCAGGACGAAATCTTGTTTTTACTGCAATAGCTCTTTCATATGCAGAATCAAAAAATGCAGAGATAATAATTGTTGGTTGGGATAAAGAAGAAGCAAATACTTTTCCTGATAATTCAAAAGAATTTTTAGAAAATTTTAATAAAACAATAGCTATTGGTTCTAAAAAATCTATAGAAATAAAAGCACCACTCATTGACTTAAATAAAGCAGAAATAGTTAAATTAGGAAATAAGATTAATGCTCCTATTGAACTTAGCTATTCATGTTACAGTAATAAAGAAAAACACTGTGGAATTTGTGAATCCTGCCTTAGAAGAAAATTAGCTTTTATAAAAAGCGGTATTAAAGATCCAAGCAAATATTTAGAATAAAATTCATTTCAAAGATTTTTTTAATAGCTATTAACCGTTGAGATCTATTTTTAATTTATAGTAATTTACCAAATTTTTTTGATGTATGTTTTGTCTTTAAATAATAATCTCCTTATTTCTTCTCAAAGTTTATTTCTTCTCAAAGTTTTTTTTGATTAAACGACCTTTTCTCAAATTTTCATTATAATTGACAATGTAAAAATTGGCATGGATTTCCACAAATAAAAAATTAAAAAAAATATGCTAATATTTAATAAACATATCATGACCTAAAATTTTTTCTGCATAAAAAAAGCCAAAATTTTGGATTTTAAATTTCATCCTCTTTTTTTACAATACCTAATTACAATATCATTAACCATTAAATAAATTTAAACAATATCCTTCCCAAGAATATACATTCAAGTAAGAACTATCATCAAGCAATGTGAAAAGATTTATATCCAAATAATAATTTATTGAATTATAAGTACCTTTACCATATATCATAGGATACCCAGGCATTTTTGGTGTTGCTTGAAAACTAAAACTACACAAACCAGATTCATTATTATAACTTTCCATATTTAAATCTGACATATTATAGTCAGTTAATTTAATCTCAACATTATTATACTTAAAGGATATCCCTTTAAAAAAGTTATTCGAATTATCTGGAGGAGGAAGATTACTTTGATATTCATTTAAATATTCTATTAAATCTGGAGAATTACTGTTATTAAAAGTTGAAGTCTTAGAAGTTGAAGCTCCTGCTTTGGCAACATTAACACCTATCGTGACTAGATCATCAATATGTTGAATTGCAGTATTTCCTATTTTAGCGAGTACTGAAGCACCCTCTGCACCTAGTATTACAAGATCAACAAAAGCTAGACCAGCGAAACAGAGAACTAGAATACATATTGTTATAATTGGTAAAACTAATGGATTTCTTTCATTAAATTTTTCAAATTCTGGAACAAAATCGAATAAATATTCAGTAAGATAAAGCAACCCAAAACCTACACCACTAACAATAATTATCCCCAGAATGTAAGCTAAAACAACAGCAGCAGAATAAGATATATGAAAACCAGAAATTACTCCAATAGGTACTACAAGAAGTTCAATAACAGATCCACCAAAAATGATCGATAGTACAATTGTTGCTATTGTAACAATTATCATGGCTGCTAAAGTTCCATATTCAGCAGCATGAGCATTATTTTTTTGGCTTTGTGTATAATAATTATCTCCACCATAAGCAGCATCATTTTCATTAAAATAAGAAGGATTTTCACTTGGTTTATCTTGTATACTAAACAAAACTCCACCGTAACCTCCAGCCATATTTTTTTCATATAAATTACCTTTAAGTGATGGGGTTTTACCACTCCATATTGCACCTCCATCTTCAATCGCTGCATTAGCTTTAAAAGTGGAATCATGAACATCTATTGGTTCTGTGGTATATATTGCTCCACCCGTTTTTAATACGGCATTAACTGCGAAAGTGGAGTTATCAACTATATTAGAACTACCAGTCAGATAAAATGCTCCACCAGAATTTTCTGCACTATTATTAATAAGAAAATCATTCTTAATTTTCATTTCATTTGTGGAACTATATACTGCACCTCCATCAGAATAAGCCTTATTATCTCTTAATATAGAATCATGTATATTTAATGAACCTAAATTTGAATATACGGCACCACCTACTTTAGCATTGTTAGCTGAAATTTCATTATGTAATAAATTAACATTTGATTTACTATTGTATATAGCACCACCTTCACTACCAACAGAATTGTTTAAGAAACTATTATCTAAAACTTCAATTTCCTCTGATTCACCAAAATAAGAAGCACCACCACGATTAGCAGTATTGTTTATTAAAACAGAGTTTTGAATCCTATAATTTTTACTTGCTTTATGATAAATAGCACCACCATCAGCAGAAGCATTATTCATAACAAATAAGCTACCATTTATGTTGGTTTCATGATTTCTAAGTGAATATATGGCACCACCATCCCCACCTTGAGCTATATTTGAAATGAAATAATTATTGTTCATAGATAGAGAACTATCCATATTTAATATAGCACCACCGTAAGACTTAGTAGCTATATTGCCTATGAGAATTGAATTGTCAATTTTAATGTTTGAGTTTTCAGCAGATATTGCTCCACCTCCATTTAAAGATGTGTCAGTTGAAGCAGTGTTGAGTTCAAAGGTTGATTGATCAATAGATAAATTTCCATTTTTGTTATATATTGCTCCTCCACCATCGTAAGCTGAATTAATTTTAAAAAGTGTGTTTTTGATGTTTAGCTTTTCACCTTCATTAAAGATTGCACCACCTTTAGAGTATTCTCCTGCATTATTACTTTCGAAATTTGAATTTAGAATTTCAATTTGATTATTGGAGTATATGGCTCCACCAACAACATTAAGATTATCCTTTGTTTGTTCAAGATCTTCTGGATTTGTATTCCCATAATCTTCATCAAAGATGCCACTATTATCAATTTTTTTAGAGATACTATTGTTTATAAATGAAGATAAATTTAAGGTTAATATACCATTGTTAATAATAGCTCCACCAGAATTTTTAGAAAATCCATTGATAAATGTTAAGTTGGAAAGTTTTAAATTAACATTTTTGTCAATTGTGAAGAAGTTATCCTTATGTTCACCATCAAAAACAACATCACTACTAAAATAAGTATTATTTTGTCGGGTATTATCTATTCCGATTTCATTAGTATTATTACCAATAATAGTTAAATCATGTTCAACACTAATGTTTGTATTTTGACTACCATTATATAAACCAGATTTAACATAGATAGTGTCTCCATCATTAGAGTTAGCTATTGCACTGGACAAATTCTTATAATGTTTTTCTTCAGAAGTATCATCAACATAAAGTATAGAATGATTATTAGTATTATTTTCATTAGCTATATCATTAGAATTTTCATTATATATATCATTAGAAGATATAGTATTTTTAATGCTTTGAACTCCAGTATTAAAAGTTGAAGCATTATTTTTATTATATTTATTATTTTGCTTTATGTTATCCCCCATAGCTGAGCAACTTTGTACAAAGCTAGAGATTAACATGACAATGACTAAAAATGATATTATTTTAATTGATATTATTTTAATTTTCATAAAATCCTGTCCTCCTTATAATATAAGTTTTCTTTAAAAAATGTTAATATTGGTTTAAGTAATATAAATGTATCTTCCATAATAACTAAGATCTGGCACATAAATATCAGAAGTACCAAGTGTTGTTTTTTGATTATTTATATATGAATTAGTTAAATAAACATTTGTAGCCCAAATCCATAAAGCACTACCTTCATTTGCTCTATTATTATTAAAATTAGAGTTTATACTGCTAAAGTAAGATCCTTTAGTATATAAAGCTCCTCCACTTTTAGCATTGTTATTATTCATATTAGAGTTTATAATACTAAAGTAATTTCCAGTATTATATAAAACTCCCCCATTATCATTAGCAACACTATTACTAAAATTAGAATTAGAAATGGTTGTATAATTAGCTAAATTGTTGTATATGGTTCCACCATCATTATTAGCATTATTAGCATTAAAAATTGAATTATTTATATTCATGGAATTGGTTGATTTTCCATTGCTGTTGTATATAACACCACCCCATAAAGCAGTATTACTTGTGAATGAAGAATTATCAATGTTTAAATTAGCAATAGAGAATATTGAACCACCATATTGGGCAGAATTTTCAACAAAGTTTGATCTAATTATTGTTATTCTTCCTCCTTCATCATTATATATGGCTCCACCATAAGACTGTGATGATGAATTAAATTTATTTCTTTTAAAAGAATCATCTTTCAAGAATAATTCACAACTTATGCCAACAAATATAGCGGATCCTTTACATGCACTATTATCTAAAAATTGGGACTCAGTAAATTGAAAATTAGCATTATTTAAAGTTATAGCTCCACCATAAGTATTACCTTCATTAACTTTAGCACCATTACCTCCAAATG
Organism: Candidatus Methanovirga meridionalis; assembly: GCA_031289325.1. GTDB lineage: Archaea > Methanobacteriota > Methanobacteria > Methanobacteriales > Methanobacteriaceae > Methanovirga > Methanovirga meridionalis. The sequence continues at coordinate 2,277 of JAITPS010000192.1, read as the reverse complement.
TACAATTATTATAAACATAAGAATATTTCTTACCATCAGAATTATAAACTGCTCCACCTGCTCCTGCATGATTATATCTAAATATTGAATGATCCATATTCGCTACTGCTGATGTTGTATAAACACCACCACCTCTATTAGCCTCGTTACTATCAAAAACAGTGGTTTTTATTCTGAAATCATCACAATTATTATTATAAATAGCACCACCTTCTTCTTCAGCTTTATTATTTTTAAAATTGTTAGCACGAACTTCTGTTCCTGCACCATCAGAATTATAAATTGCCCCACCTTTAAAATCAGCATGATTATTAGTAAAATTATTTTTTTCAGTTATGAATCTTTTATTGGAAAATAAAACATTATAAATAGCACCACCATAATTAGCACGATTTGAATCAAAAACAGATTCATTTATTATAATGTTATTTGATTGTTTGTTGTTTATAGCAGACCCAAATCCATTAGCAATATTATTCCTAAAAACTGATTTTGAAATGATTATATTCTCGCTTAAATCATTATATATTACATTACCTAAAAACATGCTATTACTATTAAAATTAGAATTATTAATTGTAGAGTTAGAATTTTTTGAGTTATAAATGACATATCCTTTATTCGCATCAGGGTTTGTAATCTTGTTATTGTTAAATGTACAATTATTCAAAATTAAATTCCCTTCATTTTCAATTATTTTGTTATCCTGAGCAATGTTTAAATCAGATATCTCAATATTCACTAACTTTAATGTAGCATTAGGTAATATTTTAAATGTTGCTCCAGATGTTCTGATGTTAAGTTTTATTAAGTTGTCATTTCCCCCACATATCGTTAAATTATGTTTTATTTCAATTACATTATTTATACTATTATTGTTGCTTGGAACTAAAATAATCTGATTTTGCGAAGATTCTCTTACCTGATCTTCTAATGAAGAATCATTTAATTCATTGTTACTATTAGGAGTAGGATCAGTAGGAGGGGTAGGATCAATAGGAACACTACTATTATTAGTAAAATCAATAGGAAAAACAGGTTTAATCATTGGAAAATCATGTATTAAACTATAGTTTCCATCTTTTAACCATTGAAATTCATTTTCATCAGCATTATAAAATTTAGAAGTAACACCAAAAAGCAACTTACTCTCAATAAACTCTTCAAAATAAGGATTATTAAGGGTGAAGGTAGAATTATATGTATTAGGAGTGATAGTAGAAGGATTGATAGTAGAAGGATTGATAGTAGACTCATTTAAAACTGTATTAATAGATACAAGAGTATTAATAGATACAAGACATAATCCTAAAACACAAAATATTAGTATTTTCTTAAGCATAATTAGATTCCTCTATATTTTTTTGAATGATAAATTTTTTTATTATAATTATTTTATATAATTATTTTATAGCTATTTAATAGTGGGTTTGATAAAGTTCTTAATAAATAATTTTTAAATAATAAATATTATTAAATTAAAAAAGTTTAAAAAAGTTAAAAAACATTAATTTAAAATTATTTACTAACAAATTATTTACTATTTTAACAAATTATTTACTATTAATTAAAATTTAAAATTATAGATTCTCATGAAATAATATTTAAAATTAAATAATTTAATAAAAAAATTATCATTTCAAAATTTAAGGATTTTTCCATAATGACTATAATTTATTGAAATATATTGGGTTTATAGAAACTCATATTTAGATGATTAAACATGAAATTTTTATTTTTATGCAAACATAAATATTGATTTATTTTATTTAATATATAAAAGTTTTAGTGTAACTAAATAATATTAATTTAAAGTTTTAAAAAAATTGTTTTGGATTCAAATTCTATCAATGTAAAAAAAAGGTATGCTTTTCAAAGATACCTATCATCAAAATTATCAAAATTTTCATCAAAATTTTAGCCTATTTTTTTAAGTTTTCAATTGTGAAAACCCACACTAAACTTACAATGCCACAGTACTTAAATTCTCTATTTTAAAAAAACAAAGGCGAAGAAAGTTATTCCTCCAGCCATCGTATTTTAAATACTAATACATATAATTTTAGAAATTCCTATGGAAAAGTGCTACAGGTATAGCTTCATTGCCTATATAAACATAAGCCTTCCGGTTAGTTATTACATTCGTTGTGAGTAGTTTTACTGACTCACCTACATCTACAGATAGAAACTCAGTGGTTTTACCATCAGATCCAGAAGATACACATTTAACATATACAGTTACATATGCTGTACCTGCTTTTAATTTACTGGTTTCTT
>JAITPS010000096.1 GCA_031289325.1 Candidatus Methanovirga meridionalis | reverse complement strand
GTATTAGACAATTATAAAACTCATCATGCACTATTAATCACAGAAGCATGCGAATATCTTAATATAAAATTAATTTATCTACCACCCTATTCACCTAAGCTCAACCCAATTGAACATGTGTGGAGAACTGTTAAAAGAGAATTATCCACAGAATTCATTGAGAGTGAAGAGTTTTTAGTTGATATCTTTGAAAAAGTATACTATAAAAATGTGGATAAACCTTCATTCACTAAAAATTGGGTTGAAAAGTTTATAATTAGTGTGAATAGTAATTTAATCATTGAGAATATGTGTTTAGGTGCTGTCATACATGTATAAAATTATTTAATGAATTATAATTTATTAGTTTTGAACTCACAGTATTAAACTATAATTTAATAAAAAAATTTATTATTCAAAATTTAAGAATTTTTTCATAATGCCTGTGATATTATGGACTATGATGTTATGTTTATTAATGAAATAAAAGATTTAAAAATTTTGATAGCAAAAATTCTTAACCTCATTTATTAAAAAAATAAATAATGTGGTATTTAACTATTTAAATACCTTTTAGTTAAAGAGGCCCTACAAATGTACTAATTACATCTTCAAATAATTGTAATCCACCATCGTATCCAGCATAATTATGAACAAGGATTGATTTATTATAAACTGGGAATGAAGCACTTACATGTAAAGCTCCAAAATCTTCCATTGCTGTTGGGGCTTCAAGTGAACTTGAAAGCAAGAATAGAAATGGTCTATCTTTTAGATTTTCTCTTATGTTATATGTATCTGCTTCAAATATTACATCTGGCTGAACAGCAGCATCAATATTATCAATTATTTCTTTTGCAATCGCTGCACGATGTTCTTCTGGAGGATTATCTGTAATCTGAATAATATCTGGAAGATAACCTAATTCATTGGTTAAAAATTTTGTTATACCAATAGCTGTTCCACTATCTGCAACTACAGCAAAATAGCTATGTGGTCTTACAAGTATAACAGCATCTGCAGGATATTCCATGAACCGATAGTTTCTATCCTCCTCTTCTTCAATTACACTTTCAACCTTATCACTTGGAATATTAAGCTTTTCACCAACTTTTCTAAGGAATTCGCTTGTTTGCTTAGCTCCAACAGGAACACTTGGAAATTTTAGGTATGGTGTTTGAAACTTCTCTTCAAGTTTTTCAACTAAATCATGACTTTGCCATGGAGATAATACAATATTATACTCTGCAGATGGTATTTTTTCAATGTTTTTTAAACCATTTTTCTCTGTAAAGATTATGTTAGCTTCAATTCCAATTTTTTGAAGAATGTTCTTTATATTTAATAGCTCTCCCTTCCAAAAAACATGATTGTATGGAACCACACCAAATATATTAACCAATTTAGATTGTTTCTCTTGAGGAGTCAAAAATTGATTTAAAATAGCATCCCAAAATAATTCATATCCTTCAAATGAGTTTCCTTTAAATCCAGGTGCATTCACATGGATAACAGGTGCTTTATCTTTAAATTCACCAACAATAGAATCAACATCATCACCAATAAGTGATGGAACACAACCAGAAACTACAACAAATAAATCTGCATTGAATATTTCAATTGTTGATTGGATAAGGTTTCTTAACTTTTCTTCACCACCAAATATAACATGTTCTTCTACAAGACATGAACATGGAGTACTTGTACCTCCCTCATTACCTCCAGCTGCCTGACCTCCAGCATACAATGTTCCAAATAGCTGACCTATTCCACATCCTGCTCCAGAATGGAGAATAGGAACTCCGCCTCTTACTGCAAGAGTTGTGCCATAAACTCCAGAAAGAGCACAACTATATCTTGGAGCTTCAACACTTTCACTCTGATAAGAATTGAGTTGTACTGATTGATAGCTATCGCCTAAATTCTTTTTACTTTCTTCATTTGATGTCATTGATTACTTCCCCCTTTCAAGATAGTATAATGGATCTGGTTGTTCATACCACCAATCTTTATAACTTTTCTCAGTTTTTTCACTTAATGTTTTATTATAAGATCTGTTTTTAAAAGACTGAACTATGAAGTTTCCAAATGCTACAGCTCCAGCATATCCACTTTGAGCACTCCAAGGATCAGCATCGCCTCTTAAAGAATGGATTCTTGTAACATTGTTGTCACGTTCCCAACTTCCTCCCTGGAAAGGACATGTGAAAGTTAAATCAGGGTCTAAATTAGCTGTAATGTTTGCTTGTTCTGCAGCTTGGAAAGTGTTAATCATTATATCAAAGTCACCAACCTTATCAATAACTTCTTCAAGCTCATCAATTATCAAATCATCAAAATCTTGACTCATTGCAGCTGGAGATTCTAAACCTAATTCATCGTAATAAGGAAGTTGAGACACAAGTCTACCTTGACCCAAAGAACCTAAAACTCGAGTTTTCTTACCATCAACCCTTAGTTTTTTAAGTTCCTCTTTAATATTATTTATTTGGGGAACCCATCTTTTATGCTCTTCAGCTATTAAATCTTCAACCTCATTTTCTTTACCTGTATATTTTGCTACTTGACGTAACCATTCATCGGTATTAGCTATTCCTGTTGGTGGAGGATAAAGGAAAAATGGAACACCATATTCTTTTTCTAATCCTCTTGAGAGATAATCTGTATAGGTTGGACAAATTGGAGCGGTTAATGCTGCCTGCGAAAGTATTTCAAATTGATCCACACTTGCAAATTCAGGTATAAAGTTTACTCTAAGACCTAATTTTGAAAGAAGTCTTTCAATCTCTAATCTATCTTGCCATGTGTATGATAACATACTTGCAACATTTACAAGGTCATCCTGTTTCTTTTCTGGTTCTTTAACAAGATATTTAAGAACACCATGCCAAAATGCATCGTAACCTGTTTGAACTAATCTTGATCTTACACCTTCACAATGTATAGGAACTATTTTTGATTTTACTTTACTTTGAGCTTCGGATACTGTTCTTTCAATATCTTCACCAATAATTCCTGTTGTACAAGAGGTTAATATAAAAATTGCTTTAGGAGAATATCTTTCTTCAGCTTTAAATATAGCATTTTTTAATTTTTCTCCTGCACCATATACAACATCATCTTGTTGTAAATTTGTGGTTAACCAATTAAGATTATATTTTGCTGGTCTTCCAAGTTCAACTGGCACTCCTCTAAATAATTCACGATATCCTAATGCACTTGAAGAGCAACCTACAGGAGCATTAAATATAGTTACAGCATCTCTTATAGTGGTAACTCTAACTGCAAGATAAAAATTAAGAACACAACCACCTGATTGCTGAAATTTTCTTTCTTGACATAACACTCTACCATTTTTAGCATCATCTACTAATTCTGAAGCTTTTCCATAATACACATTTGTACCATTTGCTCTTTGTTCTCTATTAGGGCATGTATTTTTACTTAAATCAATAGGAAACTTATCTTCTTCATGATCCTCTATTGACTCATTTTTCTTACAAGTCATTTTTCTCACCATATCATCTTTAATTTAATATTTAAGTATCTATTTTATTTGAATAACCATATTATTGAATATTTATCTTATTTTGTCTATAGTCACTATGGATATCTTATTTTGTCTATAGTCATTATTGAAAAGTTCTTAAATTTTGAACTATAAATTTTTTTATTAAATTATTAATTTCAAATATCATTTTATAAAAATCTATAATTTTAAATTTTAATAAATATAAATAAATTTTAATAAATATAAATAAAATTTAAATAATATAAACAAAATTTAAATAATATAAACAAAATTTAAATAATATAAACAAAATTTAAATAATATAAACAAAATTTAAATAATATAAACAAAATTTAAATAATATAA
>JAITPS010000095.1 GCA_031289325.1 Candidatus Methanovirga meridionalis | reverse complement strand
ATTATAATAAAAATTAAATAATTATAATAAAAATTAAATAATTATAATAAAAATTAAATAATTATAATAAAAATTAAATAATTATAATGAAAAAAATTTAAAAACTTTTCCACATGATACTTAATAAAATTAATTATATTAATAAAATTAATTATATAATATATTAGAATTATATATAATATTTATAATAATATCTTATAGATAATATAATATACTATTAATCAAACTACTGTTTTTAATTTATAAAATAGTATTTTATATTTTTTTGTACAAATTACTTTTTATTTTAGATGTTGATTTGTTAACATAATTTAATCATGCTATATCATGTTAATTATCCTATAATAATTATTAATATCTAACTTAATTTAACTTATTTAAAAATTATCATTGATCATTAATTTAAAATTATTATTAATAGAATAATTTGTTAAATTATAAAATAGTGTATAAAAATTTATTTGTATAAAAATTTATTTGTATAAAATTTATTTGTATAAAAAATTATTTTGCATAACAAATTTTGTAATTATAAAAATAATTTGTTAATAGATATAAATTAAACACTTTATAAAAGGAGGGTGTTTTATGGATAGTGTCATTGAAGACATTCGTGTTAGAAAAATATTGGATAGTAGAGGTAATGCTACTGTAGAAGTAGATGTAGTCACATGGAATGGATTTGGAAGGGCTGCTGCACCAAGTGGAGCAAGTACTGGTTCTCGTGAAGTTGTTGCTTTTCCTGAAGGTGGAGTTGATAGAATAATCAGCGAAATTGAGGATTTAATATCAACTGAACTTATTGGGATGGATAGTGAGGATTTATCTGAAATCGATACAATTTTAAAAGAGATTGATGGTACAGATAATTATGCTTCAATTGGTGGAAATACCACAGTTGCAGTATCTATGGCTGTTGCAAAAGCAGCTGCTTCTTCTTATAATCTTCCACTTTATAGTTTCTTAGGGGGAAACTTTAAAAATGAAATTCCTTATCCATTAGGTAATATGATGAACGGTGGAGCTCATGCAGGAATTAATGCTCCTGATATTCAAGAGTTTTTAATAGTCCCTGTCGGTGCTAAAAATATAACTGAAGCTATTTTTGCTAATACAACTGTTCATAAAAGATTAAAAGAACTTATTCAAGAAAAAGATTCTCTTTTCACTGGTGGAAAAGGGGATGAAGGTGGATGGGTTCCAAATATTACAAACGATGCTGCTTTAGAAATTCAATCTCAAGCTTGCGAAGAAGTAGGTAATGAACTTGGAATTAGTATTAAGCCATCTTTAGACATGGCATCATCTGAATTATGGGATAAAGCTCAACAAAAATATGTTTATGGTCAAGATAATATTGCAAGAGATACTGGTGAGCAAATTGAGTATGTAAAAGATATTATTGAAACATATAATATGTTTTATGTGGAAGATCCATTTGATGAATCTGATTTTGAAGGTTTTGCTGAATTAACTAAATTGGTTGGAGATAAATGTTTAGTATGTGGTGATGATCTTTTTGTTACAAATAAAGAGATCTTAGCTGAGGGTATTAAAATAAAAGCAGCTAATGCTATTATTATTAAGCCCAATCAAATTGGTTCTTTAACTGCAACTTATGAAACTGTTAAATTGGCTAAAGAGAATAATATTGTCCCTGTTGTATCACATAGGTCTGGTGAAACTACTGATGAAACTATTGCTCACTTAGCTGTTGCATTTTCAGCTCCAATTATTAAGACTGGGGCTGTTGGTGGAGAAAGAATAGCTAAATTGAATGAATTAATTCATATTGAGGAAGAATTATCAAATCCTTCTATGGCAAATTTAAATTAATTTTTAAAAGGACATTAAAGAAATATATTTAGAAAATTATTATTTATGGGGATATAATTTTAGATATTTATTAGAAAAATATATTGTTTTGGAGATTATTATGGTAGATATAAATTTAGATCAGGATAAATGTAAAGGTTTAGAGTGTGGGGAATGTGTTGATGTATGTCCTATGGAAATTTTCCAATTTGAAGGAGATAAAGTAAATATTAACCATCCTGAGGATTGTATTATTTGTGAGGTATGTGTTGATATTTGTCCTAATCAATGTATCTCTGTTAAAGGTTAATTATTATTTATGAAGGTGATAGATTGTCAGAATTATTAATACCATTGGATCAATATTTGGCTTCTGGTTTACATATTGGAACTCAACAGAAAACTAAGGATATGGAGAAATATATTTTTAGAGTTAGAGCTGATGGTTTATATGTTTTGGATATTAGAAAAACTAATGATAAGATCATTGCTTTAGCTAAATTTTTAGCTAAGTATGACTCAGATGATATTTTAGTAGTAGCCACAAGGCAGTATGGTCAAGCTCCAGTTAAGAAATTAGGTGAGGTTATTGGTTGTAAAACTATTCCTGGTAGATTCATTCCTGGAACTTTAACTAATCCTAACTATGAGAAGTTTATAGAACCAAAAGTAATCATGGTCACTGATCCAAGATCAGATTCACAAGCTATTATTGAGGCTAAACAAAATGGTATTCCAATATTAGCATTGTGTGATAGTGAAAACTTACTTAACTCTGTTGATTTATTAGTGCCAGTTAATAATAAAGGAAGGAAATCAATAGCTTTAGTTTACTGGTTATTAGCAAGAGAAATTTTAAGAATCAAAGGAGTGATTGGTGAAGACGAAGATTTAGATATTGATCCCTCTGAATTTACACTTAAATTTTAGATTTGAGTATTGTTTATATTAAAAATATAAGATAAAATATGGAATCTATAGCTTCTGCTCCTGGAAAAATTATTTTATTTGGAGAACATGCAGTTGTTTATAATCAACCAGCTATTGCTGTAGCTATAGATAAAAAAGCTACTATATCTATTAAAGAAAGTTCAAATGATTTCACAACTCTAAAATCGTATGATTTAGATTTTGAAGCAATATTAAATACTCAAAATAAAACATACGAACTTGTCACTGGAAAACCTGGAATAATTCGCTATATCTTAGAAGTATTATATCAAGTTCATGATCATAGTCCTATTGACATTATTTTATCGACGGATTTTCCTGTTGGTTCAGGCTTAGGTTCATCTGCAGCAGTCACAGTAGCTACATTAGCTGCTTTATATGGATTTCATAATAAAAAATTCAGTAAAAAAACATTGGCTCATAATGCTCACTTCATTGAAAAGAAAGTTCAGGGTATGGCAAGTCCATTGGATACATCAATTTCTACTTATGCTGGTTTGATATATTTAGGGAAAGATAAAAAGATTTCAAGGATTAATACAGATTTTAAATCAACTTTTATTGTTGGATACACATCAAGAAAAAGAAGTACCTCAAAAATAGTTAATCAAGTTTCCAGGTTAAAAAATCGATATCCTGATATTATTAATTCTATTATGGAAACAATAGGTTTACTTACTGAAGAAGCTAAATTTGCTATTTTAAAAAATGATAAAGATAAAATTGGAGAGTTAATGAATATTAACCAAGGATTATTAGATTCTATTGGAGTTAATACAATTGAACTTTCAAGAATGATTTATCGTGCAAGAAAATATGGTGCATCAGGTTCAAAAATTACTGGTGCTGGAGGTGGAGGTAGTATGATAGCATACTGCCCAATTCGTTCTGGTGAGGTTTATCATTCCTTAAAAAGATATGATAATGGGATTAAAGTTAATATTTCTAATGAAGGAATTGTTCTAAAAGTAAGAGACTAAATTTCTTATTTTTAAAATATAAGGGTGGATTTAGATGATTATTTTAAAGTTAGGAGGAAGCATATTAACAAAAAAAGATTCTTTAAAACCTAAAATTGATTTTAAAAATTTAAATAGAATAGTTATTGAAATTGCAGATTTTTTAAAGAGTTATGATTTAAAAAATAATGGTTTAATTATTATTCATGGTGCTGGTTCTTTTGGACATCCTTATGCTAAAAAATATGAAATTGGAGAACCTTTCCTTGATAGTGAATATCCTAAGAAAAGAATAGGATTTTCTATAACTCATAATTCGGTTAATGAATTTAGTGGAGTAATATCTAAATGTTTTATTGAAAATAATATTCCTGTTATTTCAATTCCCCCATCATCAATAATAAAAACATCTGATAAAAGAGTTAGCTATTTTAACTTAGATTTAATAAAAGACTATATTTCTCAAGGTTTTATAGCTATTCTTTATGGGGATGTTGTTTTAGATGATAAACTTAAAATGGCGGTTATATCTGGAGATCAGATATTAAGTTATTTAGCTAAGAATTTAAAATTTGAAAAAATAATTTTAGCAACCGATGTTGATGGTGTCTTTAATAAAAATCCAAAATTATATGATGATGCAGAATTAGTAGAAGTTTTAAAGTCTCTTGAAGAGTTAGATAGTTTTGATTCAACTACAAATATTGATGTTACTGGTGGAATGTTAGGTAAAATTCAAGAATTAATTGAACTCGCTGATTTAGGGGTTGAATCTATGATTATAAATGCTCAAACTCCAAACTTAATTAAAAATGCCCTAAAAGGTATTGAAGTTAAAGGTACTTTGATAAAATCCAAACTCTAATTAAATTTATATGAAAAGTAGATTTTAGTTAAGTTAAACATGTTAAAAGATTAAAAAATGATAATATGATTTCAGATAGAAAATTAGAACATTTATTAATTTGTGAACACTTTGATGTTCAATATAAAAATAAAAAAACTGGTTTTAATGATGTTGAGTTTATACATAATAGCTTACCAGAAATTGACATGGAAAAAATAAATCTTTCCACTAAAAAGTTTGGAAAGAAATTGGATGTTCCATTGTTTATAACAGCTATTACAGGTGGTCATCCAAAGGCAGCTTCTATAAATAAAGAATTAGCTATTGCTGCTGAGACTGAAAAAATAGGATTGGGGATTGGAAGCCAAAGAGCAGCTATAGAGAATTCAGAGTTAGAATATACATACAATATTGCTCGTGAAAATGCTCCATCAACTATTTTAGTTGGTAATATTGGAGCTTCTCAAGTTAACTATGGTATGCAAGCTATTGAAATTCTTGATGCAGATATTTTAGCTATTCATTTAAATCCACTTCAAGAGGCAATTCAAATTGAAGGAGATGTTGATTCTATAGGAATTATAAATTCCATTGGAGAGATTGTAGATAATGTGAATGTTCCTGTTATGGTTAAAGAAACAGGGGCTGGAATTTCAGCTGAAAATGCTAAATTACTTGAAAGTAAAAATGTAAATTTTATAGATGTTGCTGGTGCTGGTGGTACAAGTTGGGCTGGAGTTGAAACTTATAGATTAAAAGATAAATATCTTGGTGAATTATTTTGGGATTGGGGAATCCCAACAGCTATTAGTACAGTTGAAGTATCTAATTCGGTTAATATACCAGTTATTTCATCTGGAGGTATTAGATCTGGGCTTGATGCTGCTAAAGCAATAGCTTTAGGTGCTGATGCTGTAGGGATGGCATTACCATTTCTTAAAAAAGCATGTATTAGTACCGATGCAATTATTAATTTTATTCAAAACTTTAAAAAATCTTTGAAACTTGCAATGTTTTTAGTTGGTGCTTCAAATATTGAAGAGTTAAAAACATCTAATTTAATAATTAAAGGAGAAACTCGTTCATGGTTAAATGAAAGAGGATTTAACACAAAAAAATACACAAGGAGGAATATAATTTGACTGTAGAAGTAATTGCAATTGGTGGTTATGAAGGGGTTGGAGGAAACATGACCGCTGTAAAGGTAGAAGATGAAGTAATTATCTTTGATATGGGTATTGATTTAGGTAATATTAGTGAGGATACTGATATAGATAGAATGCATAGTTTAGACCTTATTGAAAAAGGAATTATTCCTGATGATACATTAATGAGAGAGGTCGATGGTAAAGTAATAGGGATTGTATTCACTCATGGACATCTTGATCATATTGGTGCGGTTGCTAAGCTTGCTCATAGGTACAATGCACCTATAATAGCTACACCATATACAGCAGCCCTTATAGAAAGAATAATTAAAAGTGAACGTAAATTCAAGGTAGAAAATCCAATACATAGTTTAAAGACTGGAAACAAAATAAAATTATCAGATAAAATAACTTTAGAGTTAATAAGGGTTACTCATAGTATTCCTCAAGCAACTATTGCAGCACTTCACACTCATGAAGGGATTATCGTTTATGCAAAGGATTTTAAGTTTGATGATTATCAAAAAACCTCTCCACCACCTGATTATGATAGATTAAAATCATTAGGTAAACAAGGAGTTTTAGCTCTTATTGTAGAAGCAATTAATATGGATGTGGACAAATCTAAAGCTAGCACTTATTCTGAAAGAGTAGTTAAATTAATACTTGAGGGGTTAATGAAAAGACCACTTGTTGAGAAAAAAGGTATGTTAATAACAACAATTTCTTCTAACATTGAAAGAATACAAACCATTGCAGACATTGCTAAAGATAGTAATAGAGAAATTTTATTCTTAGGACGATCAATGGAAAGATATTGTGGCTTAGCAGAATCATTAGGCATTTTAGACTTGCCTTCCAATGCAAAAATTCTCAGAAGACCAAAAGAAATTAATGAGGCTCTTAACAAGGCAGATGATAGACGAGAAAAATATTTACTTGTTGCAACAGGTCATCAAGGAGAACCTGATGCTCTACTTCCAAGAATAGCAAATGGAAAAACTCCCTTTAGTATAAGACCTGGAGATACTGTCATTATTTCTGCACCTATTATACCAAATCCAATCAATAAAGCAAATAGACATATTATGGAGAAAAAATTAAGGAAGAGTGGTGCAAGAATATATCCTGATGCTCATGTTTCAGGACATGCTGGTCGTGAAGACCATAGAGATTTCTTAAAAATGCTTAAACCACAACATATAATTCCTGCTCATAGTTATTTATCCATGTTATCATTATATGTTGAATTAGCAGAAGAAGAAGGATATAGGTTAGGTCGTAATGTCCATCTCTTAAGAAATGGTCAAGCTCAAGTCTTCAATGGATATGAATAATTCTATTTTTTAAATATATATTTTGATAGTTGGTATTGAAATTTTAAATTTCTTTACTTAACTATATTTTTAAATTACAGTAATTATGGAAAAGTTTTTAAAATTTGAAATGATAATTTTTTTTATTAAATTACTTAATTTTAAATATTATTTTATTAAATTACTTAATTTTAAATTTTAAATAATATAAATTTATTTTAATTAATATAAATAATTTTAAATCAATATTTTTTATTAATATCTATTTTTAAAAAAGTTATTCATGCCTACTTCTCTTTTATCGTAGTTGACTTTTGGAATTTTACTATTTTTAAGTAGGTGTGTTTTCATATTCTTTAATCAGACCTTCAGCCACATATTGTCTGATTTTTTCTCTCTAAAAACCAAATTCCAGATTTTATATTTTTATCCTCTTTTCACGATGCCTTTAAAAGCAAGATCATGTTATTGTGAATATATTGGATAATCTTTCTAATTAATTTTTTATAGATATAAAATTTTTAAGAACTTTTAATCCGAAATTCCCACTTTTTTCTGGATGGAATTGTGTGGCAAAAATATTATTTTCTTCTACTGATGCAGTAATATCAATACCATATTTAACAGTACTCGATATTATGTTATCTTTTGGCACTCCATGAAAGGAATGTATAAAATAAAAATACTTTCCATCCAAACCATCTAAAATTTTAGATTTTTTAGTTAATTCAAGACGATTCCAGCCCATGTGAGGTATTTTTTCATTTCCTGGAAGTTTCTTAACCTTTCCTTTAAAAATATTTAATCCTTTAATCCCAGGATTTTCGTCACTGTAATTAAATAGAAGTTGCAATCCTAAACAAACTCCTAAAAATGGTTTATTGTTAACATGTTCTATAATCAAGCCTTTAAAATCTTCAATATTTTTCATCGCTGATGCAAATGCTCCAACACCAGGAAGAACCAGATATTTAGCATCAGCAATTTCCTCTACATTGTTCGTTATTTTTGGTTTTACACCTATTTTTAGAAATCCATTTGAAATGCTTTTAAGATTTCCACTCCCGTAATCTATAACCGTAACCATTTTTATCAATCACCTTTTTAGTTCCATTTCACTTTTTTAATAAAATTACTACTTTTTTAATAAATTTACTACTTTTTTAATAAAATTACTAAATAATAAAGTTAAATAAATTTCATAATAAATTATATATTATCCTGATTATTGTTTAAATCTTCATTTATCCAATTAATCATTGTTTTAATCATAGTTCCAAAATCAGAATCCACTATTTTATCAATGCCTAAAGTTTTAGAATGGGCATCTAATTCAGCAACCACATAATCATAACCTAAATTTCTAAGTGGTTCTACAAGTCGTGGTCCATCAGTAACAGCTATTGATTTCAAATTTAAATTTTCAATTTTAAGAGCATGAGGAACACCAGCAACCACAAGTAAATCAAGATTTTTATTTTTTAAATATTCTTCTGCAATGTCTGCTGTCACTGGATATTCATCTAAACCACCAGTAATATAATCTATTTCCACTCCATTATCTTTCAATTCTTTAACAATATTGCTTGCATGATTTCTTATTCTTGGAAGACCTATATTATCATTTAAGTTAGCAACAATCAATGGTTTATTATTAGGATTTATTTCTTTATAGTTGAAATTTAATATATCTGAAAATAGATAAGAAGTTTCTTTTTTAGAATTTAGGAGAAATCCTACCTTTTTATTATTTTTAATAGCTTCAACAATTATTTTAGCTATTTTTTCTTTGTTGTCTCCATACGAAGGTTTAATATATTCTCCTTGAGCCATTCCTCGTGTTTTTTCAATTTTTGTAGCTAACTTCAGCATTTTAATTTGACGATCAGATTCTTCCTTATCAATAATTCCATATTTCACTGCTGATTCTAAAACAAGTATTGCTCCTTCAGTATTATCTCCTTCTCCAAAGCCACCATGAGATTCAACAGGCAGAACAATAGCATTAATATTAGCTTCTTTTATTGCACTTTTTAAGTCTTCCCCTATAATCATACTGGCACAGGTTCCAACAACCCCAACTAATTCTGGTTTAAACATTTCTTCTGATTTTTTAAGAACATCTTTAAGTTTTTCACCAGCACCAAAAACAAAATCGTTTTCAGCCATAGCACTTGTTAAAACTCTAACACCATCTTCTTCTAATAGGCGTCCTGTACGAAAACAACATCCATGAGGACCATGAAGAATTATAACATCTGCATTAAGGTCTCTCAATGTATAAAGTGAGGCCGCTATAGGACTTGGTCTTGGGTGCATTTTTTATCTCTTATTTTATAATATTTAGTTATTTTATAATATTTTTAGTTATTTTATTGATTCTTTACAATATTGTTTTTATCAATATTTATGTTCTTAAATAATAATTATTTTACCTAAAGTTTTTCAATATTTTTTGGCTATGTAAAAAGAGCATGTTTTTTTAAAGATCTGAAATTTTTTAGCCTAATTTCTTAATTTTTAAAAATTTTTTCTGTTTTTTAAAGTTTTTTTAAAATAAAAATTTGATTTCAGTTAAATTTTTGATATCAATCTGAAGTTAATAATAATAAAACTTATCCGTAAAGATTTGAACATTGTCGCTGAAAATTTATTTCAGCTTAAGAGAATGAATTCTCCACTTTTAAAAATTTCAAATTAAAATTAAATTATTTTTTTAAATTATTTTTTTAAATTATTTTTTTAAATTATTTTTTTAAATTATTTTTTTAAATTATTTTTTTAAATTTGGATTGAAATTAAAAACAGAGCTTTTATAAATAATATTTTAGTAAAAATTTTAATCAAAAATTCTTAAGTTGACAGCATTGTTTTTTAAGTATAAGTTTATATATAATATAAAACTTATATTTTAATATTATAATTTAAATATACTATTTTTTAAGTATGTAATTTATTGTTTTATTATTAATTTTATTTTATATTCTAAGACATTAATGATATTGTATAAAATTATTTATTTATTTTTAAAAATATTATTTAAATATGAGTTATTATAATATTATGAATTTAAAGTAATTCAAATTTAATAATTAATTAAATTAAATTGTATTGCATCTGTTTAAAAATTTAATTACTTAAAAACATTACTTCACAGAATATAATTATTTTATTTTAGAAAAGTTCTAAAAGCTAAAAAATTAATATATAGTTGGTTTGATAAAGTTCTTAATAAATAACTTTTTTAAAAATAGATATTATTAAAAAATATTAATTTAAAATTATTTATATTAATTAAAATAAATTTATATTATTTAAAATTTAAAATTATAAATTTTCATGAAATAATAGCTAAAATTAAATAATTTAATAAAAAAATTATCATTTCAAAATTTAAGAACTTTTCCATTAAGACTATAATTTAAAATTAGTTATATTAATTAAAATAAATTTATATTATTTAAAATTTAAAATTATAAATTTTCATGAAATAATAGTTAAAATTAAATAATTTAATAAAAAATACATTATTTCAAAATTTAAGAACTTTTTCATTAATTGAATATATAATAATAAGATATTTTAATAAAATATTTTTAATAATAAAATATTATTAAATTAATGAATACATTATAATTAATAGATATACAAAATTAATTATAGTATGAAACTTAAATTTTTGTGAAAATCATTGGTTCTAATTTTATTAAAATCTGTTTTTTTTAAGTTAAAATTATTATTTTTAAAAAATAAATAAAATAAAATATTGAATTATGAATTAATAGAATATATTAGATAATTTTGAAAATTATAATATTTTAATAAAAGTTAAAATATTTTTAAACTAAATAAAAACTTCGCTTTTTTAGGTGAAATAAAAAATTTCATTAAAGAAAATGGGAATGTAAAAAGAAAATGAATTAATTAATATTAATTACTAAAAATTATTGGAGTGAAATAATGGCAATTTTTCAAGGAAAATCTAAAAGAAGTCCATCTGGTGGAAGAAATGTAGCAAGTCGTGGGAAGAAAAAATTTGAATTAGGAAGAGAACCTACTGAAACAAGAATAGGAGAGAAAAAATTAAGAAAGATAAGAGTTCGTGGAGGTAATGAAAAACTAAGATTAGCTTTAGGCAATGAAATTAATTTAATCAATCCAGATAACAACAAAGCTGAAAAATTAGAAATTTTAAATGTTGTTGAAAATCAAGCTAATCCTAACTATGTTAGGCGTAACATTATTACAAAAGGTGCTGTTGTTGAAACTGAACGTGGAAAAGCAAAAATTACTTCACGACCTGGACAAGACGGTGTTATTAACGGTGTTCTATTGTCTGAAGAATAATACTAATTTTTTATTTAATCTCTCCTTTTCTAAATTATTCATCATCATAAATTAAACTTTGTTTTAATTAGGATTTACTTTTTTTAATTTTCTATATTTTAATTAATCTTTATTATATTTAAAGAATAAAATATGGGAGGAAAAATAAATTGGGTTTATTACAATTAATATATCAACTTTATGAATGGCATATTTCAAAAAAGTTAAATCCCAAAAACATGCCAAAGCATATTGCTTTAATCATGGATGGAAATAGAAGATTTTCCAAGATACAGGGCAATCTTGATGTTCTAAAAGGTCATGAATTTGGTGTTGATACCTTAGAAAAAGTTTTAGATTGGAGTATTGATTTAGGAATAGAGATTGTAACCGCTTATGCATTCTCTACTGAAAATTTTAATAGACCTAAAGATGAAGTTGATGGATTAATGTCCTTATTTAATAAAAACTTTAAAAGAATTGTTTCTCATGAAAAAATCCATAAAAACGAAGTTAAGGTTAAAGTTGTTGGTAGAATAGACCTTTTACCTGATGAAGTAAAAGAATCTATTAGAAAAGCAGAGGAATCAACAGCAATGTATAATAAACGATTATTCAATTTAGCTATTGGATACGATGGAAGATTAGAAATTGTAGATGCAATAAAAAAGATTGTTGATGAATTTAAAGATGGTAAAATAAGTATTGATGATATTGATGAAAATCTTGTAAATAAAAATCTTTATACTGCAGGGTTGGATGATCCTAATTTAATTATAAGAACAAGTGGGGAGGAACGTCTCAGTGGATTCTTATTATGGCAGTCATCATACTCTGAACTTTATTTTTGTGATAGTTTATGGCCTGAACTTAGAAAAGTAGATTTTTTAAGAGCTATACGTTCATATCAAGAAAGAGAAAGAAGATTTGGGACTTGAAACATTTATTTTATAAAGAAAATTTTAATTGGATAAAAATATGATAGATACACATTGTCATTTAGACTTTGAAGACTTTGATAAAGATAGAGACGAGGTTATAAAAAGAGCAAAAAAAAATTTAACAGCTCTTATAAATTCAGGAACAACTTTTGAAGGAAATATTAAAGCTTTACAGCTTTCAAAAGATTATAAAGACTTTATTTATCCTTCATTTGGTTTTCATCCTCTTCAATCTGCTAATATGAGTAATGAAAATTTAGATAGTGTTTTATTACAATTAAATGAACACCTTGATGAAATTGTAGCTGTTGGTGAGGTTGGAATGGATTTTTTTCATGTTAAAGATAAATTTCAAAGAGATAGGCAAATAGATATTTTTAAAAAGTTTTGTGATTTTGCTAATGAACATCAAAAACAGGTTTTAATTCATTGTAGGGATGCTGAAAAGAAAGCATTTAATATAGTAAGTCAATTTAAAGCTATTCCAAATGTAATATTCCATTGTTATAGTGGTAGTTTAAAAACAGCTAAAAAAATAGAGGATATGGGGTATTATATGTCTGCTTCTGGAATGATTAGCTATTCAAAGAAACATCAGGAACTTTTCACTGAAATTTCATTAGAAAATATATTAACTGAAACAGACAGCCCCTATCTCCATCCAATTAGAGGAGAAAGAAATGAACCATCATCTGTTAAGTTAGTTATTGATAAAATTGCAGAGATTAAAGAAATAGATTTTTCTGTAGTAAATAAAACCACAGAGGATAATGCAAAAAAAGTATTCAATATTTAAAAAATAGCTATTTAACTGGAAGCAATCCTTTCTCTTTAAAAACATTCTTAGCAATATTAATTCCATTTATTGCAGCTGGAAATCCAGCATAAGCAGACATTTGCATAATAGCTTCTACAATTTCTTTTGGAGAATTATCCACATTTAATGCAGCACTGATATGATGTTCTAATTGGGTTGGAGCAGTCCCCATAGCTGTTAATGCAGCAACAGTTATTAATTCTCTTGTTTTTAAATCTAAGCCATCACGAGTATATATTTCAGAGTATGGAAATTCCACTACAAATCTGCCTAAATCAGGAGATATATCTTTCAACTCATCAAACATTTGCTCAATAGTCTCTTTATTTGTGATTTTAAGTATTTTCATACCTTTTTCAAATCTATCAGACATTATAAACACCTTGATAATGGCAATAAAATATTATGTTAAAATTTTTGATTAACATAATATCAAGAATTTTAATATTTATAATCAAAAACTTTCTAAAAATAGCTATTTAGCTATTATTATAAATAACTTCTAAAATATCCCTTTCAGTGATTATTCCTAATAATTCTTTATCTTTAACAATAGGAATCCCACCAATATTATTTGCAATGAAAAATTCGCATAGATCTCTAACTTTTGTTAATGGTTCAGCAGTTAAAACATCAGGGATCATGAAATCAGAAACTTTAGAATTCAAAATTTCTAAGGTACTGTTTGATGATAAAGTATTAAATAAATTACTATCTCCAAGGAACCTTAAAAGATCTGTTGAAGTCAATATTCCAACTAATTTTTCATCATTAATTTTAGGTATATCTTTTTCTTTACCAACAATTGGAAGTCTTCTAAGACTGTTTCTAACCATTATTTTTGAAACACCTTCTATTGGTGTTCCTGGAGTGGTAGTTATTAATTTTAATTTTGCTGTCATTACATCTTGAATTACTTCATCTGTGAAAACTTCAGCCATTGCTAAAATGAAATCTCTTTCAGCAACCATACCCACAATTCTTTCTTCTTCATTTAAAATTGGGACAGCACCTGCTTTTTCTTTAACCATGTACTCTAATGTGTCTTTCACAGAATATTCAGTAGTAATATGTTTAACATCTGTTGACATTATTTTTCTAACTGATTCATTAATGGCTGATAAGAAGTTATCCTTATGTTTTTCAGCCATTAAGTTATATTTATTTCCACCCCCTAAAAAACTTATAACATCCATTGAAGTTAGTATTCCAAGTAATTTGCCTGAACCTGGATCTGTTATTGGCAATCTTCTAAATTTTTCTTTAACCATGGTAGTAACAGCATCTTTAATATTTGTAGTTTGAGGAATTGATATTATCCCCTTATTTGCTAAATTCATTATCTCTCTTTCTTTGTTATCATTTGAATCACTCATTTATTGCACCTTTGGATTGGTTTATTTTATATAATACTATGTTTGTAATTTACAATGTCAATTTAGACAATCTTAATTTACTAAACAATACAATAGAAGATTTTTATTTAATATTTTATTTAATATTTTATTTAATATTTTATTTTGTAATTATTTTGTAATTATTTTGTAATTATAGTGATGTAAAAAATGTTTGTAATTAATCATTATTTTTAAATATCTTATTTTTAAAAATTTCAAATTGAAATTAAATTAATTTTTTAAATAATAATTTTTATTTCTTTATTTTTAAAAATAATAACTATAATTTTTTTAATTAAAAATTTAATAATTATATTTTATT
>JAITPS010000098.1 GCA_031289325.1 Candidatus Methanovirga meridionalis | reverse complement strand
TTTTTTTTATTTTTTAATAATTTTTTTTATTTTTTAATAATTTTTTTTATTTTTTAATAATTTTTTTTATTTTTTAATAATTTTTTTTATTTTTTAATAATTTTTTTTATTTTTTAATGATTTTTTTTATTTTTTAATGATTTTTTTTATTTTTTAAATAATGATTTTTTTATTTTTTAATGATTTTTTTTATTTTTTAATGATTTTTTTTATTTTTTAATGATTTTTTTTATTTTTTAAATATAAATGAAACTTAAAAATACCAACAAATTGGTTTTACACCACTTAGAAAAATCGAAGATTGCAAAAAGTTTCTTTGAAATTTTTTAATTTAAAAAATCTATGATTTTCTTAAATTTTTTGTGCATTACAAAATTTTTGACCTTGCACATTAGAAAATCTATGATTTTTTTTATTGAACTTTTTATTTCAATTAGAGAACTTTTCATTTCAATTAGAGAACTTTTCATTTCAATTAGAGAACTTTTTACTTCAATTAGAGAACTTTTTATTTCAATTAGAGAACTTTTTATTTCAATTAGAAAAACGGAGTTTTTCTTTATCTTCAAACTGATGTGGTATTTCTTTTCCATTTCAATATATTTGATAATAAATCTTGACCTTGATTTTTAGGTGGAGTACCAATATCAACATTATTATTAATGAAATAAAGGCAATCATTAGTAACTAACCATAACCAAGGAGCATCTCCTGCAGGTGAAAAACCAGTTGTACCATCCCAAGCAGCTTGTTTCCAGTCATTAAGGGATGCATTTTGATCAGTTGAAGATAATGCATTATCTAAATATGAATCTACCTTTGAATTATTGTATAGTCCTGGGTTCATATATTCGCCATCAACTGGAGATCTACTATGAAATTGTTGATATACTGACATGAATGGAACTTCTGAACTCATTCTAAATGTTACAGCAGAACTATATTCATTTGCATAAATAGTATCCCAATCAGAGCCAATAAGTTCAATATTTATTCCTAATTCTTTTCCACTTTCAGATACAATTGTTGCTAAGGTTTGTCTTTGTTGGTCACTTGATACATAATATAATTTAAATGATGCTTTTAAACCATCTTTTTCTCTTATTCCATCACTACCAACTTTCCAACCAGCATCTTCAAGAATTTTTTTAGCTCCTTCAAGGTCATTATCTTTTATTTTACCTTCAGGATTTCCATAAATTCTTGAATCAACACCAGTATACTCAGGAGCACCATACCCTTGAAAAACATCATCCACAATTTTTTGACGATTAATACCTGTATTAAGTGCTTTTCTAATTGCAATATCTGCAGTAACATTATTTCCAATAGCATGATCTTTTGCAGTTTTAAGACCTGTATCATTTTGAATAGGGAAAGAAATACCTTCAGCCCTACCAGCAGATAGATTTATTAAATCATAACCTGGAATAGAGGAATTAATACTATTGAAATCAACTGCACCAACATCAACTTCTTTTGATTTAATTGATGTGACAGCAGCATCTGCATTTTTAAAAAGCATTGTTATTTTTTTGAAATAAGGTTTTTCACCATAGTAATTATCATTAATTTCAAATATAGCTTGTTGACCTTTATTCCATTGAGTTAATTTATATGGTCCAGAGCCAATAGGGTTTTTACCATAACTTTCATTGTTATAAGCATGTTCTGGGACTATTCCAACCCATCTTAAATCCAAAATAAATGTAGATTGTGGTTTTTTTAATCTAAATTCAACAGTTGAATTACTTGTTGCTGTAGCATTATTAAAATTACCTAAATCTAATTGTGATTCAATAGTAGCTTTAGCTTGATTGAATGTGAAAGCTACATCATTTGCAGTTAAACTAACATTATCTGAAAATTTAACATCATCCCTAATATTTACAGTCCAAGTTAATCCATCAGAACTTACTGTGTAATTTTTTGCTAAATCATTGGTTAAGGTATTACCATCTTCACTTGTCTTAAAAAGAGTACTTTGTATAAGAGGCTCAAAATTTAAATGTCCACAACCCCATTCTCCAATCAATGGATCAAATCCTGATGCTGGTTCAGGAAAATATGGAATTATAGTTAATTCATCTGGGTTTTGATTTGCCGAATTGCCATTTAAGAAAAATATTCCTATTACAACAACAATAATAGCTATTGCTATAATAGAAATTATATATTTTTTATCCATTAATATCACTCCATTATTAATATCGCGATTAAGTTTTAATGCAAATTTAATTTTAAGTTTTAATATAAATTTAATTTTAAGTTTTAATAATAAATTTAATTTTAAGTTTTAATAAAAATTTAATTTTAAGTTTTATATCTATTGCCTTTAAGCAAATAGAAAAGGACTAAAATAATCAAGAAAAAACTAAAAATTTTTTTAAATAATTATTTTTACTTTAGTATTACTTTTAGTTAAATTTTTATTACTTATTGATATCATATTAATCAATTTTTTAAATAATTTAATAAAAATAGGTAATAAAAGTAATAATTTAAATATTATACTCTTTATTACTAAAATTAGAATCTTTATCAATAAAATTTTATTATGCCATAGTATATAAATATTTCTATTTTTACTCAACTCCGTCAAGTTAAGGATTTTTATTTTTATTTTTTCTTTATTTTTCTTCATTAAACTTAATTTCATATTATTTATTAATTAATCAATTAGTAATGGTAATGTTCAAATCTTTAATGATAAATTTTATTAATACTAATTTTAGAGAGATATTAAGAATTTAATAAAAATCAAATTTTTATTTTAAAAAAAAGCTTTAAAATTCCAAAAATGCCTAAAATCATTATACAAAACTCTTAAAAATATTAAAATCATAAAATAAGACCTTTACTCACAAATTCTCTACATCAAAGAAAAAATACCCATATAATAATAGAAAGAATTTTTAAACAAAAATAAGAAAATAACTAAAAATTATACAAAAAATCCTTAACTTGATAGAGTTGTGAAATAGTTATAGACATGTTAATTTCACCAAAATATTATTATAAATAGTTTATATTAAATCATAATATTCAGGCAAAATGGATAGAAGTAGATAACTTAGATGATATTGATAAATATTTTTTAAAATCAATACAAATAGGAAATTTAAAAGCAAGTAATATTTATAACTACTACGATAAAATAATTAATAATATATATCTAACACTATAGATTGTTTAATTTTAAATATTATTTCATGAAAATCTATAATTTGAAATTTAAAGCAACATAAATTTATTTTGATTAATATAACTGATTATAAATTAATATTTTTTACTAATATTCATTTTTTAAAAAAAACATTTATTAAGAACTTTATCAAACTCAATATATTTTAAAAGATTTAGTTTTTAAAGCTATAAACGAAAAATCTATGGTTTTTAAGTTATTTTCTATACAAATCTATGATTGTTCATTATTTTTATTTTAAGCTTTATTTTTATTTCAGTTATTTTAACTTGTGTATAATTAAATATTTAAATCGGTTTGTAGAAAAATATCCAGATGAATACGAATAGAATAGCTAAAATAAAAATTAATGGGGCCATTATTTTACTAACAGCTACAATAGAACTGATTGTGGAAATAAGTTCAGTTGAATTATTAGATCCGAATGTATTGATCCCTATTATTCTTTTTGTTTTAACGCCTACTTCCACTTCTTCTAAATCATTAATTGCTTTTTTGCAACTTAATTTAACATATTCTATGATTTCGTTTCGTTTCGTTTGTCCAATTGGATTATAACCACTTGAAAGAGTATTAACACTATGAGTATCAGTTGTCATTACCTCTACTTCATCTAAGTCAAGATCTTCAACAGCTTCAATAATTTTTTCTCTAAAACCTCTTAACATATTATTAGAATCAAATAGTATATATGCTGTTTTTTGATTTGCAGTCTCAATAACCATAACCTTCAATCCATCTTCACCAACACCATTACTCTTGTTTAAATCATCCATTAAATCATGACAACAACCTATACTAATTCCTTTATTTTGTTCTGTTTTTTTAATCTTATCAACTGTATCCAATAACTGAAACATTTTAGGATTTCCAGGTAACAATCTTCCACTTTCTTCATCAAATGAATTATGACAATCCACCACCACACTATTTTCAAGATCACATTTGAATTTACTTTTCATCATAAGTGATAAACCAATACCAAATTCAATATCATCACTACCATGTGGTGCAAATGTTGCCAATATCAATCCATTTTTACCAAAGAATTGAATACCAATTTTAGCTTTTTCTGTTGAATATCTAATAAACTGACTACCATATTGAGAATATTCCATTTCTTCAAGGGAATCTTTTACAGCACTCTCAATTTTATCGATTTCGTTTGTAGAAACAGGATTAAAATCATGTGTTGATGGACCATGTGCAACCATTGTAAATGAATTAAAGCGTTTAGATAATATTGAAGGCATGTTGGCTCCACCAATATCACCAATTGGACCAGGATGAACAAATGGACTCATAAAAATAGCTTTTATTTCATTACCTTTTTTAAAACTTAATACTCCAACTAAAGTATCAATAGGTTCTCCTATTTCTTCAAATAGCTTTTCAAGTGATTTTGAGCCTTCATTAATATGGGCAATGAATAGACTTAATAAATCTAAAAGTCCAAGCCCTAAATTTTTCTTTAAAGGAGATTCTATAATTGTTATAAATGAAAAAATAGCAAGTAAAAATACTAAACCTGCAACAATAATCTTAAAAAACATGGCAAAGAATTGAAATTCTGGGTTTGTTCCAGTTTTGCTAATAAATGTAATGATTATCCACATGGATATTACAAATGTGGGTTGTATACATGAGATAAATGCAGATTTAATTAATCCAATACTTGAAGTACTCCAAAGAACCAGTATATTAAAAGCAAATATTAGAACACATGCAAATAAACAAGAATTTAGTACATAATCCCCATTGAAAATTATTGAGAAGATAGCTCCAATGATAGTTACAATGGATAGAAATACCATAGAGATCATAGCTAAAAACATTGCATGTTTAGTTTTTAGGTTTATCCCTTTCATAGAACTAACCCAATGCTGAACAATGGTTCCACTTATTATTGAACTAATTCCTAAAACACCAAAACCATAAGCTCCACCATAAAAAATCTTCTCTAAAATACTAATATCAACTGTATCAAGAATAAAATATTTTGGATTTATAAAAAAAATCAACACCCCAACTATAAAACTAATAAATATCATACTAAAAATAGATATTCCAGTTTTAGGAAGTGTTCTTATGTATTTAGATAGTCCTGCTATACTACTCATACTTGACATTAATTTACACCAGTACATATTTATAAAGTAATTTACTATTATAGTGGATTCAATAAAGTGGATTCAATAAGTACTTAATAAATAATTTGTTTAAAAATAAATATTATTAAAATATAATTGTATAAATAACACATTCTTTTTTTATTTATTTTATTCTTAATTTAAAATTAGTCATATTAATTAAAATATATTTATATAGTTTAAAATACATTTATATCATTTAAAATACATTTATATTAATTAAATTCATTTATATCATTTAAAATATATTTATATTATTTAAAATATATTTATATTATTTAAAATATATTTATATTATTTAAAATTTATAATTATAGATTTTTATAAATTAATATTTAAAATTAAATAATTTAATAAAAAAAATTTATTACTCAAAATTTAAGAACTTTTCCATAAGGACTATAATCAAAAATAGTTTATTTATTTATATTAAAATTCTTTATATTAAAATTCTTTATATTAAAATTCTTTATATTAAAATTCTTTATATTAAAATTCATTATATTAAAATTATTTATATTAAAATTATTTATATTAAAATTCTTTATATTAAAATTCTTTATATTAAATTTAAAGATCCTATTTTATAATTAAAATTAGTATTATTATAATTAAAATTTTACATTTATTATTTGTTATCTTTATTTATTAAATCTTTATTTATTAAATTAAAAAATAATATCTTAAATTAAAAAATAATATCCTATATCCATTGAACATCCCCAGTTGTAATAACATAATTGTTTGAAAAACATGGATTATAAAGAGGATTAGAAGAATTTTCATTTTTAAATGTTGAAGATATAGTTTTTCTCGCATTATAATTAATTCTATCTCCTGCACTATTTTTATCCGATGATTTTAAAGATGACGAACTTGCATAAACTCTAAGTTGTATTCTTTTTTTATTATAATTATTATCAAAACCCATATCAGTTTTAACTATTTTTAAAATCTTAATATCTTGAGGATACGTCAATTGAGGATTCTTTAATAAATAATTATCAAAAGTTTCTTTTGGATAAACACTAAGACCATCACTTTCTATTCCTTCTTCAACACCAACTCTTGCACTTGAAATAATCATATTCAGCTCATTTTCATTTAATATTACAGAAACTCCAATTACACTAACAATTACAAAAGCTATAAGTAATAAATATTCAGCCGATAACTGAGCATTTTCTTCTTTTAAAATCATTGAATACCTCCCATAAAAATTAATTTAATTACTACTCCTAATCATTACACCATTTTTAGTGGATACTGAAGTAATAATATAAGTATTTCCAGAATAAAGTTTTATATCATTTATTCTATCTCCATTTTTATTAAACAAATTTATTGGAAAAATAGTTTCTCTTGTTTTCTTATTATTAAATTCTAAAATTAAATTTCTGTTATCAATTGTTATTGAATATTTATAATTAGCTATTTTATCAGGCAAATAAATCTCAGTAGAAATCGATTCTAAACTTTGGCTTATTTGATTGAATTGATTTGAAATATTTTCAAGAATAATTCTTCCTTGAACATTCTCATCTAAGGTATATAAACTATTAATTTGAGATTGGAATAATCCCATGATTATAATAGCTATTAATACTGTTGTAAAAATGAAAAATAAAAATTCAATTGTAGCTATTCCATTTGAATCTATTTTAACATTATTACATTTTTTTATTTTAAAACATTTTAAATCCATACAATGATAATTTAAAAATATTTATTTAAAAATTTAACTTACAAATAAAAAAATTTATGGTCGTAAAAATCCAACTAATAAATTATTTTTTCAACTTTTTAATAATAATATACCATATAAATAAAAGTCTTTTTTAGTACAACATTAATACTCAATAAACAGAGGGTAAAAACTATAAGAATTTTGATGATGATGAAAATATGCTTTATTCATGGAACAGGAAGTTTATATTCTTTTTAAATAAAAAAATATTAATTAATAAAAAATTAAGTTTAAATTTCAAAAGCATGAAATTAATATTTTAAAAGCATGAAATAATATAGTAGTTTTGATAAAGTTCTTAATAAATAATTTTTTTAAAAATAATTATTATTAAAATAAATAGTAATTTAAAGTTATTTATATTTATTTAAAAGGTGCTGTTCAAATCTTTAATGATAAAGTTTTATTGGCATTAATTTTCAGAGCGGTATCAAAAATTTAACTGAAATCAAATTTTTATTTTAAAAAAACTTTAAAATTTCAATAGCAGTTAAAATTTCAATGACAGTTAAAATCATTACACAAAACTCCTAAAAATATTAATAGGTAATGTCTAAATTTTTACTGATAAGTTTCATTAAAAATGTTGTCAGCTTAAAGATTTTCGATTAAAATCATTTATTTTTTTTATTAGAATTAACTTAGGCATTATACTCTTTATTCCT
>JAITPS010000204.1 GCA_031289325.1 Candidatus Methanovirga meridionalis | reverse complement strand
ATTAAATGATTAATAATTAAAATTAAATGATTAGTAATTGAAATTAAATGATTAGTAATTGAAATTAAATGATTAATAATTAAAATTAAATGATTAGTAATTGAAATTAAATGATTAGCAATAAAAATAAGAATATCTAAACTAAATTAAGGAGGAGTATTAATTGAAAGCAGTCATACTAAGTGCAGGTGAAGGAAGAAGAATGAGACCTTTAACTTTAACTAAACCAAAAACAATGCTTCCTGTTGCTGGAAAACCAATTATTCAATATAATATAGAAGCATTACGAGATAATGGAATTACAGATATTCTACTGATTGTAAAATATAAGCAAGATTTAGTTAAAGATTACTTTAAAGATGGAAAGGATTTTGGAGTAAATATTAGCTATAAAACACAAGAAGAACCAGCTGGAACAGCCGATGCTATTGGTTGTAGTAAAAATTTTATTAAAAATGATAATTTAATTGTTTTAAATGGGGATATCATTCTTGATAAGGAATTAATCTCAGAAATAATCGATGACTACAATGACTCCCACTTTGATACTTTAATGGTGTTAACTGAAGTAGAAGACCCAAGCTATTACGGTGTTGTGGAAATGCAAGGGATTTTAGTAAAAAATATAATTGAAAAGCCAAAAAAGGAAGATGCTCCAAGTAATTTAATTAATACAGGTATTTATATTTTCAACAAGGACATATTTGATAAAATAGCTAAAACAAAGATTTCTTCAAGGGGAGAATTTGAAATCACTGATTCTTTAGCCTTACAAATTAAAGATAATAAAAACATTAGAGGATTTATAACAGATAAAAAATGGATTGACATTGGAATGCCTTGGGATTTATTAGAAATTAACGAACTTATTATAGGCCAAATTAAAGAAGATATTTTGGGAAATATTGAGGATGGAGTAACTATTAATGGAACGGTTTTCTTAGATGAAGGAAGTATTATACGTTCAGGAGTTTATATAGAAGGTTTTGTCTACATAGGGAAAAATTGTGATGTTGGACCTAATTCTTTTATAAGGGGGAATAGCTATTTTGGTGATAATGTAAATGTTGGTAATGCTGTTGAAATTAAAAATTCAATAATCATGGAAAACACTAATATTAATCACCTTAGTTATATTGGTGATTCTATAATTGGATCACATTGTAATCTGGGTGCTGGAACAAATGTTGCTAACTTACGTTTTGATGATAAAACCGTGTTAATGAGTGTTAAAGGTCAAAAAACAAACACGGGAAGAAGAAAACTTGGTTCAGTTATTGGAGATAATGTAAAAACAGGAATTAATACAAGTTTCTCACCTGGAGTTACCGTGGGTTTTAATTCTTTTATAGGTCCAGGTATTTTACTTCAAAATGATGTTGAATCAAATAAAATAGTTTTATTAAAACAACAACAACATTTAATTGATAATTTAAAAAAATAATTTAAAAAAACAATTTAAAAAAATAATTTAAAAAAATAATTTAAAATTAATTGCATTAATAAAAATATATTTATATACCAATCAATAAAGAAAATCATAAACTTTGTAACTGTGTGAAATCACAGATTTCACAACACAGAGCGAATATTCGATTCTCCTAAGTTTAAAAAATAGAAAATTTTTTAAAATTAAGAAAATTAATTTTACATTACACTATAATTTATAAAAAAATAAAAATAACAAAATAGGTGATTAATCATGAAATTTAAAGAAAGTTCAGCTATGATATTAATATTAATAGCTATTTTAGGTGTTTATTTTGTTAGTGCAGCAGAACCTGCTTATGTTCATATTGTTAGTGTTACCAACCAGAATGATGGTCTACATATATATGCAAACATTACTAAAGATGAAGCAGGTACTACATTACTTAGTGATTATGGTTTGAGTCCTAAATATACCACTCTTTCATCTATAGGTCAACCATCTAGTGCTGGATCTGCTTACACACAGAACGGTACTATTGAATTCGTTATTTTAAACTGTCATACTTATAATTATAATTCTATAACTGTATCTTTTGATGATTACTATCCTGGTAATTACTACTCAGTTAATGATACTTGGAATAATAACATGTCGGATGGTCCAAATATTAATGCAACTCCTACTGTAAATAATGAAAGTGTTGTGATACAATGGCAGGTTGGTATTCCTATTTTTGTTAATGATAGTGATATTGGTGGCACCAATACTACAGTTAATGTTACAGTTACTAATGATGATAATGGAACTAATACAAGTGCAATAGAAAATATCACATTTAATGATAATGAAACAACAAATGACACATCAAAAATTAATTCAAATGGAACAAAAAATGGAACAACCATTTTAAATCTTCCTCCAGGTAATTACACTGGTCAAGTTATAGTCACTGGAAATTCTAATGAGGATAGAAAGGGTAGTAGTTCTGATAAATTTAATTTTACAATAAAAGGCCATAAAATCGCTAATGATGGTGTTCCTTTAGAAAAAACTGGTTTACCAACTTATAGTTTAATTGGTTTATTGCTTAGTATATTATTATTCTTCCAATATAGAATAAGAAATAAATAGATTAAATAATTATTCTTAGTAAGTGTTGCACAATTATTTTTCTATATTCCATGAAAATCGTTAGTTTTATGTAGATGACAACTGCCTTTTGATGGAAAAAGCAATGGAATACTTAAAAACAACTCCAAGTACAAGAAAGAGCATGAAAAAATGCATGAAAGAACATGAATTCAAGCCTGGTCAAGCTACATTTGACATGAATATGATGATAACTATCATAATAGCTGGATCCATAGACGATATCCTTCCAAGCTCGTAAATTGTCGAAAACGATACAAAGAGATGTGCATACATTATATTTAACAAGAGATAGAACCATTAGATCATAGTAATATAAGTCGTTTTAAAAATAAACACAAAGATTGAATTGAAGAAGTTTTGAAACCACAATAGAATTGGCTAAAGAAACAAGAATACTTAATCTGATTCGTATTACTATTGATGGTTCTAAAATATAAATTAATATTAAATTTAAATACTATAGTGAGTTTGATAAAGTTCTTAATAAATAACTTTTTTAAAAATAGATGTTATTAAAAAATATTAATTTAAAATTAATTATATTAATTAAAATAAATTTATATTATTCAAAATTTAAAATTATGGATTTTCATGAAATAATATTTAAAATTAAATAATTTAATAAAAAAATTTATTATTCAAAATTTAATGACTATAATTAAATAGATTAACTCTTAATGAAAAATTAAAAAATTTAAAATGGATATATGTTTTGATAATTTATATCATTTTGATGGTAATATAGTGGGTTTGATAAAGTTTTTAATAAATGATTTTTTTAAAAATGAATATTACTAAAAGATATTAATTTATAATTAGTTATATTAATTAAATTGTATTTATATTATTTAAATTTAAAATCATCGATTTTTATAAAATTATATTTAAAATTAAATAATTTAATAAAAAAATTTATCATTCAAAATTTAAAAACTTTATCATAGTGACTATGGTATAAAAATAACTGAATTTGTAAAGATTTTGATATATTTAATGATATTGAAAGAATACACTAAAATAAAAGTTTAACCACTGAAAATTATCCTATTAACTCCTCCCATTTGGAAGTTTATTCTGATCAATTCAACCTAAATAATGGATTCCGCAGTATATCAGTTATTAATAATATAAAGATATTTAAGGGGTATGAAATTTGACTTTAATTGAAGATGCTAAAAAAGGTTCTCTTGATAAAGAGTATGAAAAAATTGCTACAATGGAAAATATGAGTTTTAATAAATTCACTAAGTGTATAGCTGAAGGAAAAATTGTAGTACCTAAAAATATTAATAGAAACACTAAATTATGTCCTATTGGGGATGGACTTTCAACTAAAATAAATGCTAATATTGGTTCGTCCTCACAAATGGAGGATATAAAAATTGAAATTGAAAAAGCTAAAATAGCTATTAAATATGGTGCTGATGCTTTAATGGATTTAAGTACAGGTTCAAAACTTAAAGAATTTAGAAAAGAAATCATGAAAGTAGTGGATGTTCCAATAGGTACAGTACCCATTTATGAAGCAGCTGTAACTGCAAAAAATAGAGATGGTTCTATAATAAATATGACTGAAGATGATATCTTCAATGCAATTATTAATCAAATGAAAGAAGGTGTTGATTTCATGACTCTACATTGTGGAATAAATAAAGACCTTATAAATAAACTTAAAATTTCAGAAAGATTAATGGGGATTGTGAGTCGAGGAGGAACATTTTTAACTTCATGGATGGTTCATAATAATGAAGAAAATCCTTTATTTAAAAATTATGCTTATTTATTAGAGTTAGCTTATGATTATGATGTAACTATTAGCTTAGGGGATGGTTTAAGACCAGGTTGCATTAAAGATGCAACCGACATTCCACAAATTCAAGAACTTGTTACCTTAGGAACATTGGTTAAAGAAGCTCAAAACAATAATGTTCAAGTAATGGTTGAAGGTCCAGGGCATGTTCCACTTAATCAAATTGTTTCAAACATGCAAATTCAAAAAACTATTTGTAATAATGCTCCATTTTATGTTTTAGGGCCTATTGTTACAGATTTAGCTATGGGTTATGACCATATTACTTCAGCTATTGGTGGAGCAATAGCTGCTTATTCCGGTGCAGATTTCTTATGTTATGTTACTCCAGCTGAACACTTATCACTTCCATCTTTAGATGATGTTAAAGAAGGTGTTATAGCATCTAAAATAGCTGCCCAAGCTGCAGATACTGCATTAGGATTAAGTTCAGCATGGGAAAAAGAGATGGCTATGGACTTAGCAAGGAAAAATTTTGATTGGAATAAACAATTTGAATTAACTTTTGACTCTGATAAGGCTAAAAAGTATAGGGAAAAAACACCTGTTAAAGAAGATGATATGTGTTCAATGTGTGGAGAATACTGTGCATTAAAAATTGGGAAAGATTTATAAAAACATTACAAACTTTAAATTCTATATTTAGAATTGTTTGATTAAATAACAAATAATTAATCTGTGATAATTATGTTCGAGAGAATGAAAGAAGATATAACAATGATTAAATTAAGAGATCCTGCTGCTAAAGGTAGATTAGAAATTATTTTATGCTATGCTGGTTTACATGCTATTTGGATACATTTAATAGCTCATAAATTATGGAATAAAGGTCATTGTCTTTCAGCAAGATATTTATCACAAATAAATCGTTTTATCACGGGTGTTGAAATCCATCCTGGTGTTAAAATAGGAAGAAGAGTTTTCATTGATCATGGAATGGGGGTTGTGATGGGTGAAACAACCATTGTTGGTGATGATGTAATAATCTATCAAGGAGTTGTTCTTGGTGGCACATCTTTGATTAAGGAAAAAAGACATCCAACTGTTGGAACTGGAGTTGTAATTGGTGCAGGAGCTATTGTAATTGGTAATTTAACCTTAGGAAATGGATCTAAAATAGGTGCTGGTGCAGTTGTTTTAGACGATGTTCCACCAGGAACCACAGCTGTTGGTGTTCCAAGTAGAGTAGTCCATGAACATAGAAAGTGTGCTTTAGATCAAGAACATCAAAATCTTCCAGACCCTGTCAAAGAATCTATTAATGATATTCTTTGCGAAATTAAAGACTTAAAAGAGGAAATAGCTATTTTAAAAAAATAAAAAAATATTTAAGTTATCTTAAATGACAAATCTTTGATTCTCTTCATTTTAAAAACTTTAGTTTTTAAAGTTAGAAAATTTATAATTTTCTTTATTTTAAAAAATTTCCTATTTTTTAAAGTTAGAAACGAAAAATCTTCGATATTTAAGTTATCTTCGATGACAAATCTTTGATTTTCTTTATTTTCCAAATGTAAAAATCTATTTAGGATATGGGAATATGTCAAAATCCATAATCAGAATATCAATACAATGTTTTATAGTG
This sequence comes from Candidatus Methanovirga meridionalis, assembly GCA_031289325.1. Classification (GTDB taxonomy): domain Archaea; phylum Methanobacteriota; class Methanobacteria; order Methanobacteriales; family Methanobacteriaceae; genus Methanovirga; species Methanovirga meridionalis. The sequence goes on along the minus strand of JAITPS010000204.1, from coordinate 308 downwards.
GATTTGATAAAGTTTTTAATAAATAATTTTTTTAAAAATGAATATCATTAAAATATATTAATTTAAAATTATTTATATTAATTAAAATTTATTTATATTAATTAAAAATTATTTATATTAATTAAAATTTATTTATATTGATTTAAAATTATTTATATTGATTTAAAATTATTTATATTAATTAAAATTTATTTATATTAATTAAAAATTATTTATATTGATTTAAAATTATTTATATTAATTAAAATTTATTTATATTAATTAAAAATTATTTATATTAATTAAAATTTATTTATATTGATTTAAAA
>JAITPS010000092.1 GCA_031289325.1 Candidatus Methanovirga meridionalis | reverse complement strand
ATTCCGTAGAATATTCTTAAGAGCTAAAAAAGATTTGCCTGCCAAAAAAGATTTGCCTTAATGTATCTACTACCGAAGTATAAATATATTATATGAGATTTTTTATTATAAATAAAACCACATTATTTTTATCTATTTTTTTAATTTCCATTTTTTAGGTAGAGGATCATTCAATTTTTGAGTTTAAAAAAAATATTTTTTTTACACCTTAAGATCCTCTCTTAAAATATTAAATATTATGTTCCTGTTTTTTTTCATTGTTTGGGTTTGTCTATGAATAAATGGATTTATATTTTATGATTAAGATTTTATGATTTATTTTTGTTTGTTGGTTATTTTTATGAAAATTGGTGTTTCTTCTTTTACAGTTTATGATGGAGATTTGTTGAAAAGTTTAGAATTTGTAGAAAATTTAGATATTAAATATTTTGAAGTATCCATGGAGTATCCAAATAATAGATTAGATACAGAATTGTTTAATTCATTTAATTTAAAATATTCTATACATTCTCCTACAACAGATATAAATTTAGCATCTTTAAATAGAACAATTCAAAAAGCATCCATATTGGAAATTAAAAATTCTATTAAAACAGCTAATGAATTAGATGCTGATATTGTTGTTGTTCATCCAGGAGGTTTTTCTTTGTTAGGTGAACCTTGTGAAAAGAAAATTTTAAATAGAAGTAGAGAATCTTTAGAAATTTGTAGAGATTACGGAAAAGAGTTTGGTGTTAGTCCTGTTATTGAGAATATGGCGAATCATGAGGGTTTTATCTATAAAAATATTTATGAGTTAAATGATTTATTAAATGATCTTGAAATGAATATGGCTTTAGATATTGGTCATGCTTATACTAATGGTTTTAGAGAAGAAGAATTATATTTTGATTTAGTCAAACATGTTCATTTATCAGATAATTTTGGAGATAAAGATTCGCACTTATCTTTAGGTAAAGGAAAAATAGACTTTAAAAAGATTATGAATAAATTTAAAGAAAAAAATTATGATGGAAGGTTTATTTTAGAGATTAACAATAAAAATGAGATATCTAATAACATAGAATATTTATCTAATCATTAAATTCAAATCTTGATTTGAAAAGATAGATGCTGTAAAAAGAGGATGAATTTTTGTAGTTGAAAAATAAAGAAAAACTTCATTTTTCTAATTGAAATAAAAAATTTCAATAAAGAAAATCGAAGATTTATTATCGAAGATAATTTAGGAAAATCGAAGATTTTCCGTTTCTAAATTTAAAAATATAAAATTTTTAAACTAAAGAAAATATCTGTTTTAATTAAAATTTAAAATTTAAATAATTGAATTGTGCAACACCCGCACTATGAAAAATCTGAAAAATATTTGAAGATATATAAACAATCAAAAGAAAATTAAATATTTTCTAATTGTCTTAATTGGAATGCACCAATATAAAATTAAATTGTATTATTCTATTATAAAGGGATTTTAATGAATGTAAAGGAAATAATTAAAAAATTAGATAGTTATATTCCTGGAAGGTCGGAGGATGAAATAGCTAAGGAGTTTAATTTAGATAAAAATAAAATCATTAAATTAGGTTCGAATGAAAGTCCTTGGGGTTCCTCAAAAAAAGCAATTGAAGCTATTAAAAAAAATCTTAATCAAATGAATAGATATCCTGAAACTAACTTGGAAGATCTTAAAAAATTAATAGCTGACTATTCTAATACTAAAGTAGAAAATGTTATTGTTGGTGGGGATGGAGCAGATGAAATTATAGATATTTTAGCAAAAACTTTCATTGAAAAAGGAGATGAATTCATTGTTCCAATACCAACTTATACCTACTACGAATTCAGTTTAAAACCTTATGAAGCAGTTCCAATCTATGGTAAATGGGATTTGAATGCTAATAGCTTAAATCTTTCTTCTATTTTAGAATCTATCACTAACAAAACAAAAATAATATTTCTTTGTTCACCTAACAATCCTACTGGTGGAATAATTCCTAAAAAAGATATTGTAAAAATTTTAAAAGAAACAAATGCCTTAATTGTTGTTGATGAGGCTTACATTGAATATTCTGATTCTGATAATGTTGATTTAATAGATAAATATCCTAATATTTGTATTTTAAGAACAATGTCAAAAGCATTAGGACTCGCTGGATTAAGAGTTGGCTATGGATTATCGAATCCTGAGATTATAGGGTTTATGAGTAGAGTTAAACCAGTTTTTTCCTTAACAAGACCATCATATATAGGAGCAATAGAAACACTTAAAGATAATAAATTCATTGAAGAGTCCGTTGCAAAAGGAATTGAAAGTAGGGACTATCTTTACAATGAACTTTCAAAAATTCCAAAATTAATTGTTTTCAAATCTAAATCAAACTTCATATTGGTCAATATAGAAAAAACAGGATTAAAAGCAGTAAAATTATCAAGAAAACTCTTAGAAAAAGGTATTATTATTCGTGATTGCACTTCTTTTCAAGGTTTAGATGAATACTGGATTAGAGTTAGTATTGGAACCTTAGAAGATGATAAAAAGTTTATATTCACTTTAAAAGATATTTTACTTGATTAAACAATCATGAAATTATAAAAAAGGGTACTGTAAAAAGAGGATGGAAATTAAAATCTGAAATTTGGTTTTTAGGCAGAAAAAATTTAGATCGTATACATACCATCAAATTTTTAGTCTATATTAGTTTTGATAAAGTCCTTAATAAATAATTTTTTTAAAAATAAATATTATTAAAATATATGCTACTTCCTTTAACTTTTATAACATATTGCTTATATTAATAGTGTATGCAAACCTTTTTAAATCTTCTTAAAATCTATTTTAATTAATATAACTACTTCTAAATCATTATTTATAAAATCTATAACTTTAAATTTGATAAATTTTTGTTGTTTATAAAATATCTAATTTAAATTTCAATAATTTCAAAGTCTATACTGCCTAAGCCAATATCTTGACAATAGTTAAGCAGATGTTTACCATCCACATTTTCCCAAACTCCTTTAAACTTATCCTCACCATGATTGCAGTTTTTATGGATTAGTGTGTTTTCAATTCCTTTTTGTTGATTTACTAAATGTAAACTTGCAGCATCAATAGCTACTGGGTCATTAGAAGCTAAAAATCCAATATTTGGAACAATTGGGGCATCGCTAAATGGAAAACAATCACAATGAGGAGTTATATCTGTTAGGAAATTAATGTAAGCTATTTTATCTTGTTTGTTTTTAACTGCTCCTAATGCATATTCTCCCATTCTTTCAATAAATTCAGGTATTTCTTCTTCCCAATTTAAATCAATTGAATCATTTGGACATGCAGAGTTACAATCCATACACACAACACATTTATCATAGTTAATAAAATATTTTTTAGGATTTTCGTTGTGAAATATTGCATTCACTGGACATACACTCTCACATATTCCACAATTATTACAGTCATCTTGTATAATTGGTTTAGCAGCTTCATGTTGTTCTAATTTACCATTTATAGTTGCACAACCCATTGATAAGTTTTTAATAGCTCCTCCAAAACCACTTAAAGTATGACCTTTGAAATGTGATGCAACCAAAAGTCCATCAGCATTAAAAATATCTCCTCCAATCTTTGCAGTTTTTATATGCTTCTGATTTATTTCTACTAAGGCTTCATGTTCACTGTTAAGTCCATCAGCTATTATTAATGGAACTCCAACAACAGAATATGAAAACCCATTTAGGGTAGCTGTTTTTAAATGATCCACTGAGTTATGTCTTAAACCAAAGTACAATGTGTTGGTGTCTGTTAAAAATGGTTTAGCACCAGTTTTTTTAATTTCATCGATTATGTATCTGATTAAAGTTGGAGAGATGTATGCATCATTGCCTCTTTCTCCAAAATGTATTTTAACTCCTATTAATTCATTTTCATTATATAAATCAGTGAAATTTGCTTTATTAAATAGATTTATTAACTTGTTTCCTTTATTATCCTTTTCACTTTCTGATCTTAAATTTGAAAAATAAACTTTTGAACTCATAAAATATCACACATTATTTTTTTTAATATTTAAATTAAAGATAATATACAGATAACTAAGAAATTATAGGATTCATTTTTTAATCTTAACAATGTCTCCTAAGGTTGGTTTAATATCATCTGCTTTTAGACTTTCTTTTAAATCAAATTTTCCAATTGCTTCGATTAATGTTATTTTAAGAGCTTTCTCAAATTTTCTAGCTAATTTTATATCTGGAATCATTTTACCACTTTCAACGCGAGCTATAACTGAAGCTTTCTCATTGATTTTACTTGATAATTCATCTCTTGATAAACCTTGAAACTCTCTTTTATTTTTAATTATAATATTGTATTCTTCAACTAATTCATCCTTTGGTTCATCATTTGCTATAGAATTAGATTTTTTTAGATTAATATTTTTATTAGTCTTTTTATTAATATTTGCAGTTTGACTTTTTTTAATCACAACTTTTGGTGTTGGAATTGTTTTCTGCACTTTACCAAATTTAGTACAATTTGTACAAACATCCATTATAGAACCATCAATTTTTATTTTAATAGGTTCATCATCTTTTATTATTTCACCACAAATTTCACATCTCATAAGATCACATTTTCATAAATTATTTTAAATAATAATATATTTTTGAACTGATAAGAACTATTTAATAGGAGTTAAATTTTTTTTAATATAAATTAAATTTTTCTTTTTTTAGATTTTTTAATTTTTTTTAAAATTCCAAAAGTTCAGATTTTTCATTTTATTTTCATATTTGTTAATGTAGTAATTTTGATAATGTTCTTAATATATAATTTTTTTAAAAATAAACATTATTAAAATATATTTATTTAAAATTAATTATATTATTTAAAATAAGTTTATATTATTTAAAATAAGTTTATATTATTTAAAATAAGTTTATATTATTTAAAATTCAGTTTTATGGATTTTTATAAATTAATATTTAAAATTTAATATAATGATTTTGATAAAGTTCTTAATAAATAACTTTTTTTAAAATTAAATAATTAAAAGATATTAATTTAAAATTTAATATTATTAAAAAATATTAATTTATAATTAGTTATATTAGTTAAAATAAGTTTATATTATTTAAAATTCAAAATTATTGATTTTTATAAATTAATATTTAAAATTAAATATATTGGATTCGATAAAGTTCTTAATAAATAACTTTTTTTAAAATTAAATAATTAAAAGATATTAATTTAAAATTTAATATTATTAAAAAATATTAATTTATAATTACTTATATTAATTAAAATAAGTTTATATTATTTAAAATTCAAAATTATTGATTTTTATAAACATTAAAGAGTGTCACTATTTGACTCTAAATTTAATGTATTAATTACACTAAGGGTGTCACCAGTAATTTGAGAGGTATTCTTTTGCTGTGTTTTTATTGTAAATGATTTTATAACTCTTCCTCCTCGAGCTTGAAATTTTTCTTCCATTCTTTGAATAGCTTTATTTCCACCTACAGTTTTCATTGTTGCAAATAGAATAATTTTTTTTCCTTTAAAATTATAAGTATCAATAGCTGTTATAACTGCAGGCACAGGATTGGCTACCCAAACTGGTGTTCCAACATAAATTAAATCATAATCGGTTAAATCCAATTTTTCAGGCAATATTTTAGTTTTGGATTCCCTAAATGCATCTATTACCGATGTTATTTTTGATTTAAAATTATTTCTTTCTTTATAATCAGTAATTTTAATTAAATCTCCAGATAATTGAGATGATAATGTTTTTGCAACAATTTCAGTGTTACCACTTTTTGAATAGTATATTATTAAATTTTTCATCGAATATTCTCTTTAAATTTGTTTATTTATATGTTAGTTAGATTAATTCAATTGTTATTATTAGTGTATTTTTAAAAAAGCTATTTATTAAAAATTTTATCAAACACTATATATTTTACTAACTTATAATTAAATAGTTTATTTTATTTTTTACTTTTAAGATTTTTTTCGATTTTCTTAATTCTTTAATCTCACATTGATCTTATTGAAGTTTTAATGCTTCTTTAAAATCTATTTTATTCCTATATAAAGCTGAACCAATAACTACACCTTCAACATTAGTTTTTTTTAGTTTTTTTAAATCATAAATACTGCTTATCCCTCCAGAATAAACAATTGGAATATTTACAGAATTTTTAAGTTCTATTAATGGTTCAAGAGATATTCCATTTAATAATCCTTCAACATCAACATTAGTAAAAAGTATGGTTCCAGCACCTAAATCTTCAAACTCCTTAGCTATTTCACTTGGTGTTTTATCAATATTTTCACTCCAACCTTTTATAAGGACTTTATTATCCTTACTATCCAATGAAATCATTATTCTATCAGTTCCATATTCTTCTGACAAAATTTCTATAGATTTGGGTTGATTAATACCCATCGTCCCAAGGATTATTCTTTCAATCCCTAAATCCAATAGCTTTTTAGCATAATTAATGTTTCGTATTCCACCACCTAATTGAATGGGAATGGAAACTTCATTTAACACTTTTTTAATAGCTATTAAATTAGATTCATTATTAATAGCTCCATCCAAATCAACTACATGAATTAACTCTGCTCCATAATCCTCCCACTTCTTAGCTATTTTTTCTGGATTAGCTATTTTAACCATTTCTGTTCCAGGTTTACCTTGCACTAATTGAACACAGTTTCCATCTTTAATATCTACTGCTGGAATTACAAACATTTTATTATCATTAAAAAACATTCATTCACCTATTAAAATTTAATAAACAAGAATTTAATGTTTTAATTAGAATTATAGGTATTATGGAAAAGTTCTTAAATTTTGAACAATAAATTTCTTTATTAAATTATTTAATTTCAAATATCAATTTATAAAAATCCATAATGGCTATACTTAAACACTAATTAATATATGATTAAGTAATTATTCTGCAAAATAATTTAAGGGAAATGCTTCTTTAATCCACATTAATCTTTCATTATCTCTAATTATTACATATTTTCTTGTAAGAAGATCTTCTGCTGAGTTAAATAATTTTGCTAATTCATTGTTGCTTGGTTCAATACCTATATTTTCTATTTCTCTTCTTGATTCAATATTATGTTTTCTAAGTATTCTTCCTATTGGAACATCTGCTTTAATTAAATCTTCTTTAATTTTGTTTTCTAATCTTTTTAGAGGAATGTAAGATTTTGCATAAATTAAAGGTTTATTATCTTTATACATTAAAACCACCCTATAATTAACCTCTTCATTTTCTTCAATATCTAATATTTCAGCTATTTTAGAATCGGCTTTTTCAAATCGTTGAGTAAGTGTTTTAATAGATATTTTACCGTTTAAAACATCTAATATTATTGTTATAGAACCATCAGTGGCTAAGAGTATTTTTTGTGTATTGGATAATTTATAACCTTCATTTTCAAGCTTACTAACTTCTTTAAAAATATTAATATCTTTTTCTTTCATCTTACTCACATTTCTCTCTTTCATACTATTTAATCTATTTATGGGTTTTTACTTAAAATTTATAACCTACCTAATAAACTTTATTAACAATCTTTTAAATTCATTTTATAGTGGCTTTGATAAAGTTCTTAATAAATAACTTTTTTAATAATGAATATTATTATAATGTATTAATTAAAAATTATTCATATTAATTAAAAATTATTCATATTAATTAAAAATTATTTATATTAATTAAAATATATCAATAGTATTTAAAATTTAAAATTATGAATTTTTATGAAGTAATATTTGAAATTAAGTATAATGATTTTAATTAAGTATAATGATTTTGATAAAGTTATTAATAAATGATTTTTTTTAAAATGAATATTATTGAAAGATATTGATTTATAATCATTTATATTAATTAAAATATATTTATATTATTTAAAATATATTTATATTATTTAAAATTTAAAATTATAGATTTTTATAAATTAATATTTAAAGTTAAATATAATGATGTAAAAAATGTTTTTAATTAATCATTATTTTTAAATATCATATTTTTAAGAATTTTGAATTAATATTAATCTAATTTTTTAAATAATAATTTTTATTCTTTTATTGTTGAAAATTTATTTTCAACTTAGGAGAATTTATTCTCCGTTTTTAAAAATAATAAATATAATTTTTTAATTAAAAATTTAATACTTATTGTGTAATTTAAAAAATCTCATTATTGAACTTGTTCAATTAGAAAAACGAAGTTTTTCTGTACTTAAAAACATTATTTCATACACTATAATTTAATAAAAAAATTTATCATTCAAAAATTAAGAACTTTTCCAAAATAACTATAACTTAATAAAGAAAATTTTCAAAATTTTCATTCAAAAATTCTTAAGTTGACAGCATTGGGTAGCTTGTTCATGCCCAATCGTTAGATTGTCGAAGAAAAATACTTGTCCTCTTTATGGGACATTTCAAAAGACAATACATACACTTTAACTTTAAAACATCTTTTTAACCTCTTTAAGAATGTCCTTAGCATACATTGCAGAAAATATTATCCCTAAAATATTAACTATACCAAAAGTAATGAAACGATCGGTTAATGCTATAGTTCCAGCCAATGTTTTAGGAACATTGAAAAGTGAAAAAAGGGCTATTTGAGATATTTCAATTGAACCTATACCTCCAGGTATAAGAGAAATGATTCCTATCATATTTGATAGTAAATACAAAGTAATTATGAGTACAAAGCTTAATTCAAAGTTAAATGCCTTAAATAAAATATATAAACGAAAACATTCAAATAACCATGAAATTAAAGATACAATCAGGAGGATAATGAAATTCTTAAAGTTAATAAAAGATATGGAATGTGAAACCATATTTTTCAATCCATTTTGAAGATTTTCATTTATACTTTCTATTTTTTTACTATTGAATCTTAATTTAAGAAGTAGTTTCTGAATTTTGTCAATAAGCCATAAACCTGTTTTTTCTCTCCAATTTAACAAAAATATAAATAAAACTACAATTGTGTTTAATATTCCTCCTATTAAAGGAATTAAAGTATATGGTTGTGGAGTAAAAAATGTAGAAACTAATAATAAACAGCTTGTTACAACCAAATCAAAGAATCTTTCAGTTATAGCAGCAGATAAACCTTTTGAAAGAGAAATTTTATTGATTTCCACACCAGCCATACCACTTAAAACTTCTCCTCCAGCTTTCATAGGTGTAAAATTTCCTGCAAATAAACTAATGGTCTTAACAATGAAATTATTTTTGATTTTATATGTTTGATCTATGATAAACCCCCATCTTAATGCTCTAAGGCAAATAATAAATAGATGGATGAAACATGCCAAAAGAATATAATAAATATTCGCTCCTTGCAAATTTTTTATTATTTCAAGAGGGTTAATCCATAAAATCACCAATACAATTAAAATAAGACCTATTAAAAGAAAATAATTTTTTTTCAAATTTTCAATCCTCAATATAAATTCAACCATTAATATTTAAGCCTAAATTAGCTAAAAAGAGAATAATGGGGTACTGTTCAAATCTTTACTGATGGCAATATTTATTAATATTAATGATGAGATTATCATGACAAAAATAATATCATCAATTAAAAATATGTTGGAGGTACTATTTAAATCTTCCTTATTTCTTAAAGATAATGTATGCTATTTAAAAAATATTGTGAGTCCTTAGTTAATTCCAGAAATTCGAGAAATGATGAATTATGATGTAGAAATTCGTTACTTTGATTCTAATGTCCAATGTCCTAAACATAATATTAGACTTAGTTGGAATGGAACACACGAAACATCAATTAATAATTTACCCAATATTAGGAAACAAAAATATATTTGTCCTATGTGTGGGTTATACTCATTACACTTTTATTATACATTCCTTTTAGTGTACAATAAGCTATTGTCCTATTATTATGTGGGAGTATACTCATTACATCAAAGTTGTGGGTATGAATCTTCATGCTTAATTCACTAATGAATATTAATATTTAGCTTTAGAACTCAGCTTAATTCATGATATTCCTTTAGAGAAACTGGGCAATAATTATTTTTTCATACTATAAATTGATATAAAAGTTATGTCCCATGTACTGCAAAACATACCAAACACTATAAACCAAGATATACGATACCATAACAAACAATATAAATAGTACATTTAATACAATCACCTAACCAACCAAAAAAATTATTTCATTTCTTTCCACGGACACTTGAAGGATTGAAACGATGAAAATCCCATTAAGGAGCATACAATTTATTATCAAGAGAAAAAAAAGAACTTGAAACTCAAGTGAGTAATTGAACAATAGGAACAGAAATTTAAGATAAATTTAAGATGTTACATTAACAGTTGTCACGGTTTTGGACATGGAAACCAACATTTATTATAAAAACAATAGTTTTTTAGAAACTCTCTTTCTTATTATACTGTGCCTAATAGGATGTGTTATAAGCATAATACCAAAACCCAACATGACCCCACCTGTTGGTGCTACAAAGACCATAACAGGTGATAATAAGGAAATACCACCAGTTTTAAGCCTATCAGAAGCATCGGATAAATCATTTTTTATGAATAGTAAATCATCCATGTTTTTATTACTTAATCCAGTTTCATTAATAAGACCATCATAATTAGCATGAACACTTTCATCAATTTGATACCTATTATAAGTATAATATAATATGGTAAATATATCTTTTTGATGTGAGTTAAAAAGAAAGAAAAATATGATTTTCATTGATAAAATACGGTTTTATACTTTGTTTACTGAATATAAAAGAGATATTAAGAATAGGTTAATTATGATAAAGCTGTTAAGAAAAAGAAAAATTTCATTCACAAAAATTTGATGATTCCTTGAAAAAGAATCAAATATCTAAAAGTTTTTAAAAAAGATAGTTAGACATCTACCCAATAGAAAGTCTGAAAAGTTAACTACACATACAAGAGAAGGAAATATTGATAGAACTTCTAATAAATATAAAATTTATAATAGTTTAGTCCATATTAGACATTAGCAAGAATTCTAAGGATTCTAAATCTTTACTTCACAATAAAATCTATTATGAAAAATCACATTCCAAATCATAGAACTTTAAAAAATAGGATTAAATAGAAAAATTATCCATACTATGTTTTACACTACCTAAAAAAAAAACAATAATTATTATTATTCAACTCTATTAAAAAAAAAAATAATTAAAAAAAAATAAATTAAATTTCTCCTTTTTGTGTCAATCCACGATATTGATTACCACCTATATGCCCAAAGTCGAGTATATAACCTGGAATATCTGAAATCGTAGTTCTTTTACTTGGTATATAAGGGTATATATGATCCATGTATTGTAAAATACGATCATTATGATAACTTGGTAAATCCTCATCACTTGTCACCCAAACAAATTCTTTTAAGAATTCACTTGCAGCATCTGGATATTTACCTACCTTCAATCCAGTGAATCCATATACCACAGGAGTTAATGTAATTGTTTTATTTCGAGCAGGATCATCACAAAACTCAGTTAATCTAATATGAGAATATTCTTCTTCATATTGAGCATCATTAAGACTCAATTCATTAGGAAGAGTAACATAATCAATATTAGGATCATCACTTTTAGCCTCCTCAGCCTGATTTCTATAAACAAACGCATAATCAATACTCCCATGTTTTAAACTCTCTAGGGAGTCAGCAGCATGATCATTTATCAGAATATTGGTAGTAGGAGTAAGAGTAGTTGGTGAGTATATATCAAAATCTGTTTCATTTGACTGCTTATATATATTGGAATTCGTGCTGATTAAATCAAAGATTGATGGGTTAGCATAATCTTTAAACTTATTTGCCAGTGCGAATACCATAACACTACGATATCCGCAAGGGTCTTGGTTTGGATTACCAAAACCGAATCTCACATCTGATTGATTCAGCACATTGAACCAATTATCACCATTAATTATACTGGAATTTTTACTATTCCTCCGATATGCAATTACCACACTATTTCGTGCGAACTGAATATTGTAATGAGTATAATCATCACCTATAGTATAATCATCACCTACTAGCCGATCATCTATTAATTTATAATCGGCTGAGAATATTATATCAGGGGTAGTCTTATCCTCGGTTATTTCTTGGATAAGTTTATTGGACCCTGCATAGTGCATTTGCACATGATCAGATCCATACCCATACCATCTTTCAAAAAGAACCTTGAATCTCTCCATAGGTTCTTTAAGGCTATCTGCAGCATAGACAACCACCTGTTGATCTGGATACATTCCAGTAGAACCAGAAGGATCTCTTGCAGATAAACATTGCCCACCAAAGCTAAATGATGAAAATATCATCAAGCTTATGATAAGCATTACTTTCATTTTATTCATTTACTATCACCTTTATTTTTCTATTCATATTATATTAATTAAAAATAGAAATAAAAGCTTGTTATATATTAACAAGCTTAAATAACACTTTTATTTCATATATTTAACTTATATTTCAATATCATTCACAAATATCTGATTACTAGAACTAGCACCCTTACCTATTGATGGTTTTGAATTACCATTACTGTCAATTGTAACTGGATCAAAAATACTATTGTAAATATGTAATATTCCAACACCTACAAAAATATCATTATAGGTAGGAGCTTCATTTCCTGAAAATGTACAATCCCTTACAATTCTGTTAGGAGAACCTGCAGCTAAGTCAATTGCTGCACTTCTCTGACTTGCAGTATTATTTATGAAAGTAGAATTCAAAATAGTAAACCCACCAGCACCATTAATAGCAGCACCAAAGAAACTATTATTATTACCTATGAAATTACAATTACGAATAGTAGTATTCTCACTAAAAGTAAAAAGAGCTACTCCATAATTATTTATGAAATCAGAGTCTTCTATAGTTACATCTCCATCATTAACTCGTACAGTTTGATAACCATTAGCAAAGTTTTTAAAAGTTAAACCTTGGATTGTAACTTTTGTTATATGATCATGCCAAAGAGATATATCAAATATTTGCTCACTTACACCAGTTGAACCATCAATTATTGTGGTTGCTTTGTCTTCACCTTTAATGGTGATATTTTTATCTATTCTAATACCTCTATTACCTTCACTACCAAGATAGGTTCCAGCTTTTATAAAGACTGTTCCACCATTAGGAGCAATTTCAACTGCTTTTGCAATACTATTTAAAGGACTGTCAATTGTACCTGTATTTGCATCATTTCCTGTTGGGCTGACATATACAGTATCATTATCGTTTGCAGCTATAACAGTGCTTACTGATAATAATATTGCAATTATCATTATTGCAGAAAACAATGTTTTCTTATTATTAAACATAGTTTCTTTTACCTCTTTAATTTTAGTTTTTTTTATATTTTATACGAAATTAAGGAATTTATTCTATTTTTATGAAAGGAAAATTATTGTATATATTAATTAGACAATATTTTTCCAATATTTTAGATAACAAATACAATCTTGCACTTAAATAATATCAAGATATGCAATTCATTATCCACATTTTAGTTTTAATATCATAGTATATAAAGGTTTTTATTTATATGAGGATTTCAAAATGTGTGGAGGTTTTCATATTTTTTATCATTATTTTAATGATTCCGCAGAAGAGTCTATATTTTCTTTTATGAAGATTCATTTAATTAGTATTTCGCAAAATTTGTAGTTAAATATACGTTTTCATAATTTCCATAATATTTAAACCAATAAATTTATATTTGGTTAATACATAATAATTATTCATAACGACTATAATTTTAGAAACAATGGTAAGTAATATATTCTGTTGTTCAATCAAAATTAACTAATTTCATTAATGGTAAGCTTAATAAAGTCATTAAACTATATTTAAAGTTTATTAACAATTTATATTTCCTATTGTGTGAAAAATAATTGTTGCCCAGTTTTTTTAGAAAAGATTGGGGAAATATTTACCATTAAGAGACATTATAACTGATGGAGCGAGTTTTTATCCTGAAATCATCGTTGACCTTGGTGCAATGCATCAAATATGTTCTTTTCATAAAGTACAAAATTTAATGATTTTACAGTATAAAATAACAAATAGAAACAAATTGAAAATCAAGAAAAGAGAAGAAAAAAAGGAAAAACTTAAAATTAAGATTAATAATCTTAAAATTAAACAAGGATCAGTACCTATAATTAAATGCCTAAAAATGATCATGAAAGAAGTAAAATAAATGATAAATAAAAAGCCATGTAAAATATTAAAAATTAAATAATTTAATAAAATAAATATATAATATAGTGTTATAAAAAAAAGTTTGTAATTAATCATTTATTTTAAATATCTTATTGTTGAAAATTTATTTTCAACTTAGGAGAATTTATTCACCTGTTTAAAAATAATAATTATAATTTTTTAATTAAAAATTTAATAACTATGTTTCATTTTTAAAAACTCCATTATTGAACTTGTTCAATTAGAAAAACGAAGTTTTCTGTACTTAAAAACATTATTTCATACAGTATAATTTAATAAAATAAATATATGATTCATTACTTAAAAACATTACGGAGAGGACTATATTTTAAATTATTAATTAAAAGCTTTAGATACTGATTAAAAAATTCAAGGTAGTAAAATAGGTAGTATTAATAAAGTTAAAAGAGTTAATTTAACTTTTATAATCAATTAAGCTTTTTTTATTTAAAGAAACAATTCAATGAGTAAAAAAGGAAGCTTATTAAATTTTTTAAGTAACAGTCTATTATTTTAAAAAAAATATTAGGATATTAAGAATTATTTATAAAGTTTTATATAAGTGTTTAAATGAAGTTTTACCCAACTATAGCCTATAATTACTCCAATCACACCCCCAACATTTAATCCCCACCAAACTCCTAATATTCCCATGTTAAGCACGATTGCAAAAATATATGAGAAGATAGATATGAATATAAAGGATCGTAATAAAATTATTAATAAAGAACTTGGTCCTTTTCCTAATCCTTGGAAACTAAAGGTTGACATTACACCAAATGGGATTGTAATGAAATATATTGACATTATTCTAAGAAAATTAACAATTCCTGACCTTAATTCTCCACTAATATCATTATAAACAAATATTAGAGCAATTTGATCTGCAAAAGTGAATGTAATAACACTTATTATTATTGAAATAATTAATCCTAATTTAATTGAATAGTTAAATGCAACATTCATTTTATCATATTTTTTAGCACCATAATTTGCACCCATAACAGTTAAAACAGCTGTTCCTAAACCTAATTGTGGAACTAAAACCATTAACAAAACTCTCCATCCTGCTGAAAATACTGCAACCCCATAATTACCAGAAACAATAACTAAAATTAGATTCAGAACAATCGATAAAATTGACATTATTAAAGTCTCTGCTGAAGCAGGTAAACCTACATTTAGTAAATCCTTCATTATTTTGTTACTATAATTAAAATCTTTTTTATCAAATGATAAATATGTTTTCTTTTCAATGAACAACCAATAAGCTATTACAATACAAGAAATTAATGCAGATAATATTGTTGCCCATGCTGCTCCTGTCATTCCCATATTTAATGTATAAATAAATATTGGATCAAGTATAATATTTAAAACTGCAGTTATTGCCATTGCATACATAGAACGATTAACATCGCCTTCTGCTCTTAAAACACTTGCACCTACATTAGAAAATAAGAAAACAAACAACCCAATGAAAACTACGTATCCATACTCAAGTGCTAAGTCTATTGAAGTTCCAGCACCCATGATAAGCAATAAATCTTTAAGAAAAAACACTAATACAATCATTAAAATTACAGAAATTATCACAGTTAACAAAATAGAGTGAATTGCGGAATTATCTGCTTTTTTCTTCTCATTTGCACCTATATACCTTGCAATTAAAGAATTAGCCCCTGCTCCAAGCCCAGTTCCTAAACCAACAACTATCATAAATAGTGATGTTGCAAATCCTAATGCAGCTAAACTATCAGTTCCAAGTCCAGCTACCCATATTCCATCAGCAAGATTATAGGACATAGTAAGAAACATAGCTATTATCATTGGATATGCTAATTTTCTAACTGCTCTTTTTGGATCTCCTATTATCATTGTAATATTATCATGATTTTCATTTTTTTCCCTATTTTCATTCATTTTATTAACCTCATTATTCAAGTATTTTAATAGATTCTAAGGACATTATTTCTAAAATATTCATCAAATCTTCTTTTTTTATATTTTTTAATTCATTTATAATTGATTTTTCCCATTTTTGGTTTAATTTTTCAATCTCTATTGCCCTTTTTCTTCCTAAAGGCGTGAAATAAATTATATATTTTCTTTTATTCTCTTCCATTCTTTTTCTTTTAATCACTCCTTTTTCTTCTAATTTTTTTAGTCCAATAGCTACAGTTCCCTTATCAATAAATAAATCTTCTGCAAAATCATTTTGTGAAATATTTTCTTTTTTAAGCAAATGTAAAATAAAAGGAACTTGCCCTGCTGTAATACCCAATTCTTCTAAGCTACGGTTTAAATATACATTATGAGTTCTATATATTATAGATATCAAAGCAGCTAATGGATATTGGCAGGTAGAATTCTTATCAAATTTTTTTATAGATTTCATATCATATTCCACCGTATTATTAAAAATTAATGAAATGATTAGTTCATATTAATGAAAAAATTAATCCATTAATTTTATTATATGATGTTAATCATATTTAAATGTTGTGATTACAACTGTTGTATTAACAACAATAAAAATTTTAAAAAGAATGAAAATAGTATAAATCAAACCATTTTAAATAGTATAAATCAAACTCATTTTAAATAGTGATTCAGATATTTATTAAAGAAACATGGTAACAATTATTTTCATGTTATAAATTGATATAAAAATTATGTCTCATGTTATATTATTACTGTTAGAATAAGAAAATTTTTAATTTATATCCATTCTTCAGGCTTAAATATGTTTAAAAACTATTTTAAATTACTGTATAGTATAAAAAATCATACTAAAATATTTTTAAATATTTCACGATTTTTAATTTTATTTTAAATATTAAATAGCATTTTTTAAGCTAAAAATTATTTTATAGTGGGTTTGATAAAGTTCTTAATAAATAATTTTTTTAAAAACAAATATTATTAAAAAATATTAATTAAAAATTATTTATATTAATTAAAATAAGTTTATATTATTTAATATTTAAAATTATAAGTTTTTATAAATTAATATTTAAAATTAAATATATTGAATTCAATAAAATTCTCAATAAATAATTTTTTTAAAAAATAAATATTATTAAAAAATAAATATTATTAAAAAATATTAATTAAAAATTATTTATATTAATTAAAATGAATTTATATTATTTAATATTTAAAATTATAGGTTTTTATGAATTAATATTTAAAATTATAAGTTTTTATAAATTAATATCTAAAATTAAATATATTGAATTCAATAAAGTTCTCAATAAACAATTTTTTTAAAAATAAATATTATTGAATATTATTAAAAAATATTAATTAAAAATTATTTATATTAATTAAAATAAATTCATATTATTTAATATTTAAAATTATAGGTTTTTATAAATCAATATTTAAAATTATAGGTTTTTATAAATCAATATTTAAAATTATAGGTTTTTATGAATTAATATTTGAAATTAAATAACTTAATAAAAAAATTATCATCCAAATTTAAGAACTTTACCAAAATGACTAATCTTGTTTCATACACTAATTATCAAATATTCAAGCAATGATTATTTTAGATTCTCCTTCAACTTTTTCAACTTTTATAACTTTATCAGCAGCATTTTCAAGCTCATCATCATGAGTAACAATTATCATTTGTGGAATATCTACATTTCCTATAATTTCTATTAGTTCATTTCTCCTATAATCATCTAAGTGTATTGTTGGTTCATCCAATAGGATAGTGTTAATATTTCCTTTTGATATTGCTTTTGTAATTCCGAATCTAAGTGATAATGCAATACCAATTTTCTCACCACCACTAACCATATCTAATTTAGTTTCCCCATATCCTCCGAAAACACTGATATTATAATCTTCATCGATGTATAAATCATTGTAACTAAAATTAAACTTCTCAAAGTACTCTTTAGTATATTCTTCAATTAGAGGTTTTGAATGTAATCTTAAATCCTTTTGAATACCATCTTTACTAAATAATTCTCTAATATCATTAAGGAGTTTTAAAAAATCGGATACATTTTCAAGTTCCTGTTTATTTTTATTACTATCTTTAACCTTTTCTTCTAAACTTTTAATTGAATTTGTAAGTTGACTAATCTCACCATCCAACTTAGCAATTTTCTCAGCACTCTCACTTATTTTCTCAGTGTTTGAATTAATGGTCATAATATATTTATTGTATTCAAATTCATCATATTTAGAAACTTCAAGGTCAGCATTTATCTTATCAATTTTAGTCATTGTTTCAATTATGTTTTTTTCTTTTGATTCTATTTGAGATATGACAACTTTTTTATTTGTTAAAATTCCTTCTAAACGTTTATATTCATCATTAGATTGTTTTAAATCATTTATTCTCTCTTTTAATTTTTCTTCTGCTGTGTTTGAAGAGAGAAAACTGTCTTTTTCCCTGATAGATTTAATATTTTCAACTTCACTATCAAGTGAATTTTCAATCTTAGCTAACTCATTGGTAATCACAAAAGGTTTTTCTAAGGCTTTAACAGAACCTTTTGCTTCTAAATAATTATGATTAGATTCTTTTATATTTTCTAATTTTTCTTCTTTATCTTTTATTAAGGTTAAAATCTTTCCAAGATCAAGTTTCTCATTTTCACTATTAACTCCTTTTTCAAGTTCATTTTTTTTATTCAGATTTTTAATTAAAGTTTCACTTCTAAGTTTATAACCTTGAGATTCCTTAATAAATCCATCAACTTCATTTAACTTATTCAATAAAAAATTTTTTTGGGAAGAAAACTTTTTAATATCTTCATTAAACTCATCAATAGTTTTAGTATTCTTATCAATGATAAACTTGTATGAATCATTCAATTGATTTCTTTTTTCAAGGGAAATCTCAGATTTACATACTGGACATTCATTTTCAACTTTTTCAAGCTGTTTTTTATCTTCACTAGCAAGGTTAATCTTCTCTTTTAAACTTGATATTTCCTGATTTTTAGAGGAACTTGTATCCTGAAGATCATTAATTTTGTCCTGAATTTTTGTTTTATTCTCATCTAAAAATTTATTTAAGGATTCAAAATCGTTTGCTTCGATTGATAATTTATCTTTTATAATTTCAGAGAAGTTATCTATCTCATGCTTATCCTTATTTATCTCTTTTTCAAGATCCGTTATAGTTTCAATGTCTTTGTTCATTAACTGTAATTTATTATTTATCTCATTTTTTCTTTCATTAAGTCTGTTTAAATCCTTTTCTAAAATTTTATATTCTTCATATAATGGTTTTTCTTTTTCTAAAATTTCGCTATATTTATTAACATCCTCAAGCTGTTTTTTTAGACTAAGTTGTTTTTCTTTTAAGTTTTTAATCTCCTTACAACTTACTAAAAAATCTTCATAAATTGGGAGTTTATCTACTTTTGGTTTAAGTTTATCCATATCTTCTTCAACTTTATTAATTTCTATTAATTGTTTATCAAATACTTCTTTATCAGATTTCGTTTTTTGAAGGTTATCACTCTCATTTTTTAATTCTAAGTTTAAGGTTTCGAAAACAGATTTCTCAGAATCCATATTTTCTTTTTCAAGAATTTTTTCTTTGTTGAATTTTTGTAAATCAATTAATTTATTCCTTAAATTCTTTTTTTCAGAATTTAAGCCAGAACAAGTTAATTTTTTATCCTTTAATTCTTTTCCAAATTCTGTACTTGCATCAACTAAAGTTTTAAGTTCTACTTTTTTATTTTCATAACCATGTATAATTTGTAAGCCATTTTTCCAAGCTTTTTCTAAAGATTCCACCCCTAAAAGTTTAGATATTAGCTTTTTTCTCTCTGATGGAGTTTTTGAAATTAAATTAGCTATTTCTCCCTGTTTTATATATATGGCATTTAAAAAGAGTTCAGAGTCCAAATTTATTATATTTTGAATTTCTTTATTAACTTCATTATCACCAGAAACCATCCTTACAAAGTCATTGTCTTCAATTAAAGAATCTTTATCCTCCATGAACAATAGAGCTTTTGAAGATGTTTTACTTCTTTCCCTTTTAACCCTATATAAAACTCCGTTAGCCCTAAATTCAAGAGTAACAGACATTTTTCTTCTTTTTTCTACTTCTTTATCCTTATCTAATTTAATTAAATCATTTAAAATTCCAGTATGTTTTTTAAACAAAGCAAAACTAATTGCTTCTAAGATAGTTGATTTACCTGCACCATTTTCCCCAATAACCATGTTAATTCCTTGTTGGAAATCAACTGTTGTGTCTAAATAAGATTTAAAATTTTTTAATATGAGTTTTTCAATAATCATAATGAATTTCCATTTTATAATGAATTTAATAATTTTATAATGATTCCAATAATTTTATAATGAATTTAATAATTTTATAATGAATTTAATAATTTTATAATGAATTTAATAATTTTATAATAAATTTCAATAATTTTATAATAAATTTCAATAATTTTATAATAAATTTCAATAATTTTATAATAAATTTCAATAATTTTATAATAAATTTCAATAATTTTATAA
>JAITPS010000085.1 GCA_031289325.1 Candidatus Methanovirga meridionalis | reverse complement strand
AAAGTTATAGAAATGAAAAGTTATAGAAATGAAAAGTTATAGAAATGAAAAGTTATAGAAATGAAAAGTTATAGAAATGAAAAGTTATAGAAATGAAAAGTTATAGAAATGAAAAGTTTTATAAAAATTAATAGTTAAACATTATCCTAATAAAAAATAATAATTTAACCAGGTAAAATATGAAAATAATGATTAATGGAATTAATGCCAATTTAAGATTTTCATCTGCACATATAATACCTACTCATGATTCTTGTGGATACATACATGGTCATAGCTATTTTGTAGATGCTGAAATTGAAGGAGAACCATCCGGATCTTTTGATTTTATAGTTGATTTTAAAGATGTTAAAAAATCAATTCATGAAGTTTGTAAAGAGCTTGATCATAGAATATTAATACCTATTTTTAATAATGAAATTAAATTTAAATCCCATAGTGATGAAGAAATTGATTTGGAGTTCTTTAAAAATAGAGAATATATAGAATTTAGTATTGAAGATAAGGAATATAAAATTCCTAAAATAGATACATTTCTTTTACCTTTAAAACATAGTTCTGCTGAAGAATTAGCAAAATATTTCACAAAAAAATTAATTAAAGATATTTCATCTAAAGGAAATATTTCATCCATAGCAATTGGTGTAAACGAAGGAATTGGTCAAGGAGCATTTTTCAAAACAGATTTATGATTGCTAATTTGAGCTTTTAAAGGTTGTAAATTATGAAAGCACCAATTTCAGAAATATTTTCAAGTATTCAAGGAGAAGGAATTCTTATAGGGAGAAGACAAATATTTGTTCGTTTTTCAGGTTGTAACTTAGATTGTATATACTGTGATACATTAGATAGTAAAGATAAAGACCATGGGAATTTATTATCTCCTGCAAATGTAGTAAACAAAATCAATGAACTTGTAACTCCAGACCTACATTCAATATCTTTTACTGGTGGAGAACCAACATTATATCCTGAGTTTATTAATGAAGTAATTCATAGAGTTAATCTCAAAACAAAAATAAAAACACTCTTAGAAACTAATGGTTCAATTTATAAGCAAATAAATTTACTTAATAATATTGATTATGCTTCCATTGATATTAAGCTTCCAGAACACTTCAATGAATGGAATTTAGATATTTTTGAAAGTGAGTTAAAATCCGTGGAAATATTAGTGGAGAAAAGGGTTAAGGTTTATTGTAAAATTGTTGTTCTTCCATCCACAAAAATTAATGATGTTGAAGAGG
This sequence comes from Candidatus Methanovirga meridionalis, assembly GCA_031289325.1. Lineage (GTDB taxonomy): Archaea > Methanobacteriota > Methanobacteria > Methanobacteriales > Methanobacteriaceae > Methanovirga > Methanovirga meridionalis. Next base: position 3,920 of record JAITPS010000085.1, on the reverse strand, counting down.
TGGTAATTAAGCTATCTAAAAGGGTATCTAATAACAATGTTCCTTTAATAATTCAACCTTCAAGTCCGATTAATCACTGGAAAGGAAAAGAAAAAAAAATCTTAAAATTTTCTGAAATTTGTGGAAAGTATATGGATGTTTTAACAATCCCTCAAGTACATAAATGTCTTGGAGTTGATTGATATAAATAATAACCCATTAAAGTAAAAATTATCTTAAATAAATTGAAAATTAAAAATATAAGGTTGAAATTAGATGACTGACTTAAAAAAAGTTTATAAGAAATATGAAATCCGTGCATCTGGAATAACTGACTTAGAAAAAGTTTATAAGAAATATGAAAGCCGTGAAAATGGATTAACTGACTTAGAAGTGATAGAACGGATTAAAATTCATGGTAATAATGAATTAATGGAAGATGAAAAGGATTCTTATTTAAAGATTTTTATAATGCAATTTATGGATTTACTTATTTTTCTTCTTATAGTTGCTGCTATTGCAGGATATTTTGTTGGGGATGTAATTGATTCTATAGTAATTTTACTTGTTGTTCTTTTGAATGGAAGTTTTGGATTTATACAGGAGTACAGATCTGGAAAAGCCATGGAAAAATTGAAATCTCTTGTAAAAACAGATGCAATTGTTAGAAGAAATGGTCAGATTCAAAAAGTTGGTGGGGACCAGATTACAATAGGTGATATTGTAATTGTTGAAGAAGGAGATAAAATTCCTGCTGATTTAATTATTGTTGATTCATCTAATTTAAAAATAGATGAATCTTCTTTAACTGGTGAATCTTTTCCTGTAACAAAAAGCAATGAAGATGTTAATTTATTGGAGGTTGATAAAGATTCTCATGATGAGAACATGAGAAAAGCAATAGCTTACATGGATTCTAATGTTATATCTGGTCGTGGAACTGGAATTGTAATAGCTATTGGAATGAACACCTCAATTGGAAAGATTGCTCAAATGATAAATGAGAAAGATAAGGCAACTCCACTTCAAAATAAAATAAAGTCTTTAAGTAAAACTCTTGGTTTAATAGCTATTGTTGTTTGTGTTATTGTTTTTATTCTTCAATATTTAAAAGGTGTTGCACTCGTTGAAACATTTATGACTGCTGTTTCTCTTGCTGTTGCAGCTATTCCTGAAGGTCTTCCAGCTGTTTTAACTTTGACTTTAGCATTAGGTATGCAAAGAATGGCTAAATCAAATGCACTTGTAAAAAAATTATTGGCTGTTGAAACACTTGGGTCATGTACTGTTGTTTGTAGTGACAAGACTGGTACATTGACATTGAATAAAATGGAAGTTAAAGATGCAAGAGTAATGAATTCTAATAAATCTTTTGAAATAGCTACTTTATGTAACAATGCATCTATTAAGGATGGTAAAGGTATTGGTGATCCCACTGATGTGGCGGTATTAAATTATGGATTAAACAATGGTTATGAAAAATTAGAATTTGAGAAAACTTATCCTCGTATAAAAGAACATACATTGGATAGTGTTAGAAAAAGAATGACAACTGTACATAAAGTAGGGGAAAAATTATATTTTTTTAGTAAAGGTGCACCAGAAATTATCTTAGAGAAATCTAAATACCTTGATAATGATGGAACCATAGAAATTATTAACGATGAAAGTAGAAATAAAATACTTACTGATATTAAAGAAATGACTAATTCTGCTCTTAGAGTTTTAGGTCTTGCTTATAGGGAAGTAGATTATAATTTTGATCTTGATGATCCTGATTTAGTTGAATCTGAATTAATATTTGTTGGTTTGCTTGGTATGATGGATCCTCCAAGAGAAGAAGCAAAAAATGCTGTTAAATCTTGTAAAACAGCTGGAATAAAAGTTGTGATGATTACAGGTGACCATCAATCAACAGCTTCATCTATTGCAAGAGAAATTGGTATATTAACTGAAGGTAAGGTTTTAACTGGTCAAGACCTTGATGAGCTTTCAAATGAAGAATTTGACAGTATTGTTGAAGATGTTGAAGTTTATGCAAGGGTTTTTCCTGAACAGAAAGTTAGAATTGTTGAAGCACTGCAAAATCATGATAATATTGTTTCAATGACTGGAGATGGTGTTAATGATGCTCCTGCACTTAAAAAAGCTTCTATTGGTGTGGGAATGGGTAGTGGAACAGATGTTTCCAAAGAAGCTGCTGATATGATAATTCAAGATGATAACTTTGCAACAATAATTAAAGCTATTAAAGAAGGAAGAAAAATATTTGATAACATTCAAAGGTTTGTAAAATTTCAAGTTTCTACAAATGTTGGAGCTATTTTAACTATTGTTTCAGCTTCAATTTTAAATTTACCAATTCCATTCACCCCAGTTCAAATTTTATGGATCAACATTATGATGGATGGACCTCCAGCTCAAACTTTAGGAATGGAAGGAAGTGAAAGGAATATAATGAATAGAAAACCAGGAAAAGGAGATATTCTATCAAAAAACATTTTAATTAAAGTATTTATTGCTGGGATTGTGATGACAGTAGGAACCTTGCTTTTATTTGCTTATGAACTAAACTCTAAAAGAGAAGAAGGATTAGCTATGACTATGGCATTTACTGTTTTTGTAGTTTATCAGCTATTTAATGCTATTAATAATAGAGCAAAATCAAATGAAAAGAATAACTTTTTTTGGATAGCTATTTCAGCATCATTTTTATTACAGCTATTAATTATTTACATACCATTTTTACAAACGATATTTAAAACAACAGGACTTGAAATATTGGATTGGATATTAATATTAATTGTATCATCTACTATTTTAATTGCTGAAAGAATATCTTCTCATTTTCTTGATAATAAATGATAATATCATCCAAATAGTAAGGTGTTATTATAGTTTATAGTATAAACCGTTTTATAAATATATTACATATAGCATAAACTTTTTTAGTGCATAAACTTTTTTAGTAATTAAAAGCTACAGATAATATTGTATAAAGCATGTATAAATTATAAACTTTAAAAAAAGTGTTATAAATTCATGTTGTAAAAATTATACTGTATTCGATGAAGTTTTTAATAAATAATTTTTTTAAAAATATTTTTTTAAAAATAAATGTTATTAAAATATATTAATTTAAAAGTAGTTATATTGAACAAAATATATTTATATTATTTAAAATTTAAAATTAAAGATTTTTCTATATTAATATTTGAAATTAGATATAGTGATTTTGATAAAATTCTTAATAAATAACTTTTTTAAAAATAAATGCTATTAAAAAATATTAATTAAAATTTATTTATATTAATTAAATTAAGTTTATATTAATTGAAATTTAAAATTAAAGATTTTCATAAGTTAATATTTTAAATTAGATAATTTAATAAAATGAAATTTAAAATTAAAGATTTTTATAAGTTAATATTTTAAATTAGATAACTTAATAAATTGAAATTTATCACTTCAAATTTAAAAACTTTTCCATAATGACTATAAATGACTTAAACAATCCTGTATTTAATCTATTATTTGGATACTTCAAAGTATTTAATTTTCATCATAAACTGCGAGAGAAGAAACACTAATTTTCATAAAAATAACCAACAAACAAAAATAAGATATAATAATCATAATCATAAAACATAAATCCATTTAATCATGAAACAAATTCAAACAATGAAAACAGGACCATAATATTTAATATTTTAAGAGAGGATCTTCAAGTGTAAAAAAAAAATATTTTTTTTAAATTCAAAAATTGAATGATCCTCCACTTAAAAATGGAAATTAAAAAAATAGATAAAAATAAAATAATGGGGTTTTATTTATAATAAAAAATCTCATATAATATATTTATACTTCGGTAGTAGATACATTAAGGCAAATCTTTTTTGGCAGGCAAATCTTTTTTAGCTCTTAAGAATATTCTACGGAAT
>JAITPS010000253.1 GCA_031289325.1 Candidatus Methanovirga meridionalis | reverse complement strand
ACAGATAAAGATATGCTTGAGCGGCTTGTCATGAAAGTGACACGAGCCGTTCTTAGGAGAGGTTAGGAGGGAAACCTCCTAATTTTATCCGACATTAATTAAAAACATTTTTTACATCACTATATTTAAAATTATGGATTTTTATAAATTAATATTTAAAATTAAATAATTTAATAAAAAAATTATCATTCTAAAATTTAAGAACTTATTCATAATAAATATAACTTAATTAAAATTTTGCAGTATGTTATGTGCATAAATTTAATGTTTAATAATGTTTGAAATCATTTAATTTTATTAACAATTAATTTCACACCATCAATTTTTTCGACAATTACTTTTTCTCCAATAGCTATTTCTTCATCAGCTATTGCTTTCCAAGTATCTCCTAAAATTTTAACTGTTCCCATTTCATCGGGTATTATTTTTTTAATTACAATAGCTTCTTCTCCAATTAATCTATCGGAATTAGATTTCTTTAATGAAGATTTACTTGTTAACTTTTTTGATATTGGTTTTGAAATCAAAACACAAATTATTGTAACAACTACAAAGACGATTAGTTGAGTTGTAGAATTATAATTCAAATAGTTAAGTAATGCTGCAAATCCAGCACCTATACCAACAGATAATAAAAAGAAAGTTAGGGTTAAAAGCTCCCCTAAAACACAAACAAGAGTCAACAATATCCAAAATTCTAAACTAAACATTAATATTCAAACCTTAATTAAACTTATCATGTTTTACTATAAAAAATTTTATTAATAAAAGACTCCGAATGCAACTAAGATAGTGGATAGAATTAAAACAATTGCAACCATACATGATGATCCACTTTTATATTTTTTGTCACTACGTTGATCATAGTAAGAGTCATAATATCCATCTTCATAACCTGTATCATAATCCTCATCCATACTAAACACCTCTTTTGTTTGAGCAATAATTTTTAAACTATATTAAGTAAATTATAATAATTCACTTCTTAAATCAATTGTATCTTTTAAATCTGGTCCTGTTGAGATTATTGTAACTGGAATTTTTGTAGCATCCTCAATTTCACTGACAAAATTCTTAATTTCATTAGATAAAGTAGAGTAGTCTTGTGTTCTTTCACAAACAGGATACAGCCTATCAACACATGTTAAAGCAATTTGAGTTGCTCCATTAATCATACAGGCTTCTTTAGCTAAATCCATATCAAAATCTCCAACTCTTCTTCTTCTACCAGTGACAGTTCCATATTCTTCAATACCTTTTTTTTCAGCTACTTCTTGATCTAATTCTGTAGGGAAAGGACCTTCTCCAACACGAGTTATATATGATTTAAAAACTATGATTACCTCATCAATCTTTGTTGGACCTACTCCCACATCAGCAGCAAAGGTACTTGCAGTAGTATCTTTACTTGTAACATAAGGATAAGTTCCATAGTATAAAGAAAGACCAAAGCCTTGAGAACCTTCAATAAATACTTCTTCACCATTTTCTAAAGAAGTGTTTATTTCTAAAGGAACATCGGTTATGAAATTTTTGAACTCTGAAACATCTTTAGCCATTTTAGCTGTTCTTAAAACCCTATCAGAGTTAGCAGGACCACAACCAGTTCCAGTACTCCCAATTTTTTTAAATAAATGCTTTGAATTTTTATCTCTATCTTTATGTTCTGATTCGATCATAGAACATCTATAATCCATTTGAATTCTACTTTTAATATCATACTTATCAAGATAATCTAATTCATGAAAGAAAACATCTTTATCAACTAAAACACCAGCACCTATAAGTAATTTTGAATCTTTGTTAAAAAATCCAGATGGTGTAAGTCGTAAACCATACTTTTCACCATTAAATTCAACTGAATGTCCTGCATTTGGTCCAACACCAGCACGAGCAATAATATTGGGTCTATCTTTATCACAAAGGTATGTAATACATTTACCTTTACCTTCATCACCCCAAGCTCCTCCAACTAAAATACTACAAGTCATTTATATCCCTTTTACAAAGTATAGAATTTCATTTAATAAAAAATTTTCATTTGATTTGAAAACATTTTTTAATCATGTTATTAATTAATATTAAAACTTTTTTAAACATTATAAAACTTTTTTTTTAATATCATAAAACTTTTTTAAAAACAATATTTAAAACTTTTTTTAAAATAATATTTAAAACTTTTTTTTATAAAAACTTATATTTTATAAATAAATTAAATATACATTTTTTATTAAAATAAATATATGAATCTGTGAACTAATATTTGTAAGAAAAAACTGCATTGATCATAAGGTTCTTAAAATATAATGTTTTGCAAAATCATTTTCTTTATTTTAAAAACTTTAGTTTTTAAAGTTAGAAAATTTATAATTTTCTTTATTTTAAAAATTTTATATTTTTAAATTTAGAAAATCTGAAAGATTTTTTTTTGAAAGATTTTTTTTATTTGCATTAATTTTATAAAATTCAATTAATTATTTGTAATCCAGAATGATTTTTATTTCTTTAAATTTTTTATTTCTTTAAATTGAATTTATTTTTAAATTGAATTTAAAATATTAATATTTAAAAAATTAATTTACAAATTTTAATTTACAAATTTTTTTTGAATAAAAAATTCTTTGAATAATAAATAAACTAATTGTACAAAACATTATGCTTTAAAAATGAAATATTGGTGATTTTCAAAAACCTATTTTTAATCACTGTTGTTAAAATAAGAAAATTCATCTTAACATATAAAAGTTTATTTGATTTACTATATAAATGTTGTTAAAAGTTTCCAACTCTTTCAAGTTAAGGATTTTTTGTCTAATTTTTAGTTATTCTCTTATTTTCATTTAAAAATTCTTTCTATTGTAATATAAGTATTCTTTATTTGATGTTTTCTTTTTTCATTCCTTTTTTGGTTTCTCTTTAACTTTTATTAAGTATCTTGTCACTGTATTATACAATTCTTCCCATATTCTCTTTCTTTCTTCTTTTTTCTGCAAATATTATTTTAAACAAGTTAATTTTCAATTTATCAATGTATTCAATTTTTTATGCTTTGAAAAATTCAACTGATTAATGAATAATACTTTCTTTAATATTATACTTCCTTTTTAAAGCATTTTAAAAGCTTTATAAGATCAATACAGTACTAAAAAAAGACTTTTACTTTATGCCATGAATTTGAGTAGAAGTTAAAAATATAATTTATCACTTGGATTTTTCATACCATCAATTTGGATGATGTTACAACATGGAATTTTAGACACAATCCAAAATTTCTTAGAATTATGGAAGCCCTGATTAAAATATTATATGATCTAAATATCAATGATTTTGCATTTTCAAAAAAAGTAATTGTTGTTCCATCTGTAATAAAAAAAAGAATAAAAAAAAAGAATGTGTTTAATAATGAATAGTTTTATCCATCTATTTTTATTCTACTGGTATTGTTTGTGAAGTAACACATCCATTAATCCCATTTTGCATTGAATGCATAATCACATTCCCTCCACTTGTAGTTGGAGCTTTAACAGGCACATTAGTGCCATCTTCATAATAAGCCCGCACTTCAACTAAATATTTGCCTTTCTCAGTTAATGTCCATAGATAATCAGCTTCATCATTACTATTAAACTTAATCTTACCACTACTCCATTTAATACCAGATGGAGGGGTTATAGTATACTTATAATAATCAGTATTTGAAGGAAGACCATTAATCGGTCTGGCAATACTATAGATCTGAGTACCTATCATTACAGAACCTGAAGAACATTAAAACATTAAAATCAGAGCCATAAACATTATAAGAGCTTAAATAATTGAATATTTTACAAATAAAAGATTTTATAAGTTTTTTAGACAACTCATAATATATTGCTTAATTGTAAATATAAGTTAAATAATAGAGAAAAATAATTAAGCTATCCGTGAAAAAGAAATGGGAACCTTAAAAATACAATGAAAGTGTAATAAAAATTGTTGGAAAAGTATGAAAATAGAAAAAGTTAATACTAATATAAAACAAAAAAAGGTTTTTGGATAATTATTTACTATTAAATCTAAATAATTATATTTCTTTTATTCAAAATAATTATATTTCTTTTATTAATTTAATAAATATTATAGATTATTAATAACAAAATAATTAAAATTTAATAAAAATAATTAAAAATAATTTAAATTTAATAAAAATAATTAAAAATAATTTAAATTTAATAAAAATAATTTAAATTTAATAAAAATAATTTAAATTTAATAAAAATAATTTAAATTTAATAAAAATAATTAAAAATGATTTAAGTTTAATAGAAATGATTTAATTTTAATAGAAATAATTTAATTTTAATAAAAATGATTTAAATTTAATAAAAATAATTAAAAATAATTAAAATTCAGGTATTATAATCTGTTTATATCACATTTAACAAATAATGAATGGTTAAATTCCATTCAAATTATTTTTATAATATTTATTAATATTAATTCGTTTAATGAAGGTTGGTTAGTGTTTTTAAAAGTTAAAAATATTGATAACATTGGAGGAACTGTTGAAGCACCTCCATCTAAAAGTTATAGTCACAGAGCAATTATAATATCTTCATTTGCAAATGGGGTTTCACGAATTTTTAATCCTTTGATTTCTGAAGATACTGAAGCTTCAATAAAAGTATGCAAATGTCTTGGAGCTAACATTGAATATATAAAAAATGAAGATAATAACTATCTAAAAATCATTGGAACTGAAAAAATAGAAAACCTTTCTAAAAAACCAATTGATTTGAAAAATTCAGGAACAACCTTAAGAATCATGACTTCCATTGCAGGTTTATCTAAAAATAAAGTACTACTTACTGGAGATAACTCTTTAAAAAATAGGCCTATGGAAATTTTTTTAAATGCCTTGAAACCATTAGGAATAAATATAAAATCAATGAAAGGCAATGGAAAGCCACCAATAATTGTTGAATCAGGATTTATTGGGGGAAAAACATCCATTGAAGGTAATGTAAGCTCCCAATTTATTTCATCCATATTAATATCTGGTGCTATTTCTAAAAATGGTGTTGAACTTGAAATTAAAGGTGATTTCGTTTCAAAACCATACGTAAAGATGACACTTGATGTTATGAAAAAATTTGGTGTTAATGTTGAAGTAAAAGAATCTGAAAATGAATCCTTAGAATTTGATAAAGATGATTCAATATTTTTCATTGTTAAACCTCAAAAGTATTATAGTTCAGATTTTATTGTTGAAGGAGATTATTCTTCTGCATCTTATATTTTATCGGCAGTAGCTATTCTTGGTGGGAAAATAACTATAAAAAATTTATTTAAAGATTCAAAACAAGGAGATAAATTAATTTTAGAAATTCTAAAGAAAATGGGTGCTAATATAATAGCTATTGAAGATTCAATTACTTTAGTATCTGATGGAAAGCTTAATGGAATAGATATTAATTTAAGTGATGCTCCTGATCTTCTTCCGACTGTAGCTGTTTTAGGCTCTTTAGCAGAAGGTAGAACAAGAATAACTGGAGTTAAACATGGAAGATTTAAAGAAACAGATAGAATTAAAATGTGTACTCTTGAATTAAAAGAACTTGAATGTGAAGTTAAAGAGTTTGATGATGGTATGGAAATTATTGGTGGTGTTAATTCAGGAATTGTTAATTCTCATAAAGACCATAGATTAGCTATGGCTTTTTCTTTAATTGGTTTAAAATATGATATTCTTGTTGAGGATGGAGAGGTTTTTGATATTTCATTTCCTAATTTCATTGAAGCGATGAGTGAAATAGGTGTTGATTTAGAACTTCATAAAAATAAATTATTAAAAAGGAATGATTAAGTTAAATAGGGTAATTACTTTAACTTTTATAGCATATTACTTATTATTAATAAGGTGTGTAAAATATTTTAAATCTTTTTAAAATCAAAATTTAACTTTTGAATGGAATTTAAATAATTTAACTAATTTCAACATATTTTTAGCTAATTTCAACATAATTTCAACATTATTATAATATTATGGAAAAGTTCTTAAATTTTAAAATAATAATTTTTTTATTAAAATAATAATTTTTTTATTAAATTATTTAATTTTAAATATAACTTTATAATAATATACAATTTTAAATTTTAAATATTATAAATATATTTTAATTAATATAAATAAATTTAAAATAATATAAATAAATTTAAAATAATATAAATAAATTTAAAATAATATAAATAAATTTAAATTAATATTTTTTAATAATATTTATTTTTAAAAAAGTTATTTATTAAGAACCTTATCAAAATCACTATAAATTAAATAGTTTATTTTATTTATTTTTTAAAAATAATAATTTTAATTTTAAAAAATTGATTTTAAGAAAAATTAGAGCTAATGATTTTTTTAAAAATTTAAGTTTCATAAAATTTAAGTTTCATACTATAATGATAAAAAACAACAACATTTCATGATAAAACAACATTTAATGGTGATTTAAATTTCTAAAAGAAAAAATAAAAATCATAGTAAACAAGTTAGCAATCATAAAAAGAATGATTCTTTAACTAAAACAATAATAAAGAAAAATTCTTTGACTAAAACTTTAATTGATAATGATTACAGAAATTCTAATGAATCTAAAAAGGATTTAACTGAAAGAATTAAAAAAATATTCAATATTTTATCAGGTGCATTTAAGATTAGAGTATTTGAAGATAGAGACCCTTATCGTGTTTTAATTAGAACCATTCTTTCACAAAGAACAAGAGATGAAAATACTGATAAAGCATCAGCTAAACTTTTTGCTAAATATAAAAGTATTGAAGAAGTAGCCAATGCTCCAATTGAAGATGTTGAGAAACTTGTTAAAAATGCAGGGTTTTATAGGGTTAAATCAAGAAGAATTAGTGAAGTATCAAATTTACTCATTGATCAATACGGTAAAACCGTGCCAGATAATTTAGATGAATTATTGGAACTTCCAGGAGTTGGTAGGAAAACAGCTAATTGTGTTTTAGTATTCGGCTTTCAAAAACCAGCTATTCCTGTTGATACTCATGTTCATAGGATATCTAATCTTTGGGGTATTGTTAATACTAAAACTCCTGAAGAGAGTGAAAAAGAATTAGAAAAAATAATTCCAAAAGATTTATGGATTGATTTAAATGATTTAATGGTTCAATTTGGACAGAATATATGCAAACCAAATTATATGCAATGTGAAACTTGCCCTATCTCTAATTTATGCTGTTATTCCAAATCATTATAATTTAATCAAAATACAAATTAAGAGCTAAAATAAACCTACACTATTTAAAGCTTGATTAATATCATTAATTAAGTCATCAACATCTTCGATACCTACACTTAATCTGAAAAATCCATTGTTAAATTCTTTTGGATATAAGTACTGTCTTTCATCATCCTTACCAATGAAAACAATTAAACTTTCATCATGACCTAAAGAAACAGCTGAAGTAATTAATTTTAGATTATCTACAAATTGATTATGTGTGTCCTGGTCACCATTAAGAGCAAATGATAAAACCCCACCAAAACCAGGTGACATTTGAGATTTTGCAATTTCATGCCCTACATGACTTTTAAGACCAGGGTAGGAAACAAATTTGATTGAATCTACAGTTTCTAAATATTTAGCTATTTTTAAGCCATTTTTATTGTGTTGTTCCATTCTTAAAGCTAATGTTGTAGATCCTCTCATTATTAACCATGCATTAAATGGACTGATTACCGCTCCAATATTCAATTGAGCTTGTTGACGTATTTTATCCAAATATTCTTTTTTACCAGAAATTGAACCACCCATTGAATCCCCATGCCCATTAATATATTTTGTTAAACTTTCTATTGAGAAATCAGCACCTAAATCTAATGGTTTTTGATTGTATGGTGAAGCAAGAGTGTTGTCAACAGATAATAAAATACCCTTTTCATGGGCAAGTTTAGCTATTGCAGAAATGTCAGAAATTGATATTATTGGATTTCCAGGCGTTTCTATGTGGATTAATTTTGTATTTGGGCGAATAGCTGATTCAACATATTTAATATTTGTTGTATCAATGATTGTAGTTTCAACACCAAATTTATTATTGAATAATTCATTAAGTAATCTATAAGTTGCAATATAAGTTATATTTGAGAATATAACATGATCCTTATTGGTTAACATGGAAAAAAATAGAGCTGATAATGCTCCAACTCCACTTGCAAAAGCAATAGTATCTTCCGAGTTAGTAATTGAGCTTAATCTATTTTCTAAGTACTTTTGATTAGAACCACCATTTCTTGTATACAAATTACCATCAGTGGAACTCCAATTTATATCCGTTGGATCGTAAGGTAATCTATAGCTATTTCCCATAGTAATCGGGCGTTTAATAACTCCAGTTTCTTTATCCACACCATTTCCAACATGAACAACTTTTGTTTTAAAATCCAAATCTTTTCTTTCTTTTCCTTCTCTTCCTTCTTTTTTCATAATTTCACTCTGATTTTTTATTTATTTAATCTTTAATTGTTATATTTAATTTTTAATTGTTATATTTAATCTTTAATTGTTATATTTATTTATGGTGATGAAAAAATGTTTGTAATTAATCATTTATTTTCAAATATCTTATTGTTTAGAATATTTCATTATAAAAATCTATAATTTTAGATTTTGAATATTATAATTTTATTTTAATTATATATAAATAATTTTAAATTAATGTTTTTTAATAATAATTATTTTTAAAAAAATTTTTTATTAAATTTTTTATTAAATTTTTTATTAAATTTTTTATTAAATTTTTTATTAAATTTTTTATTAAATTTTTTATTAAATTTTTT
>JAITPS010000173.1 GCA_031289325.1 Candidatus Methanovirga meridionalis | reverse complement strand
AATATAAATAAATTTTAATTAATATAAATAAATTTTAATTAATATAAATAAATTTTAATTAATATAAATAAATTTTAATTAATATAAATAAATTTTAATTAATATAAATAAATTTTAAGTTGATGTATTTTAATAATATTTATTTTTAAAAAAATTATTAAAAAAATTATTAAAAAAATTATTAAAAAAATTATTAAAAAAATTATTAAAAAAATTATTAAAAAAATTATTAAAAAAATTATTAAAAAAATTGTTTATTAAGACTTTTATTGAATCCAATATATTTATTTAATGATTTTAATATTACTTTAGGCATGATGGTATCTTTAACAATCCAAATAGTTTTAATAACCTTCAATAACGAATTCTTAATAATAACGAATTCTTAATAATAACGAATTTTTAAAATAAATTTGCTTTAATTAAATATTTTTCAATTTTAATAAGAATAAAGTTCATTGAAATTGCTAACAATGTCAGGACATATACTCCTGCCCACATTTCTGTATTAAATCCATTCATCCAATTAATCATTACAAAAAATCCTAATCCTTGACCTGTGGTCATTCCCATCATTTCAACTCCCATAGATATTAAAAATGCGAATAGTAATCCTAATCTTATACCTGTAAAAATTTTTGGAATTGATGATGGAATATGTATTTTCCAGAAGATGTCAAATTTGTCAAATTTACTTGTTTTTGCTACTTTAATAAGGTCCTGATCCACATTTTTAATAGCTGAGATAGTACTATTAAGTATTGGCCATTGAGATGCCCAATAGATAACAATTATTGTAGAAAGTTCATTGATACTGATTAGTATGATTAAAAGATGGAAAAGAGTGAGGGGATTGAATTGTTCAAAAATTTTAAAAAGTGGATTGATAGATTTTTCTAAATTTTGAAAGAAACCTCCTAATAAAAATCCTAAAGGAATAGCTATTAAGATAGATATACTTAATCCAGCTAAAACTCTAAAAAATGTGTATGCAAGTGCTATAGGTAGAGTACCATTAATTGTTGTACTTTGGATGGATAAAATTATTTTAGAAATTGGGGGTAGAAAGATTGGATTTACTACTCCTATTGAAGGAAGAATCTCTAAAAATGCTAAAAAAATTATTATAGCAATATATTTTTCCAATGTATTTTTTAACATTAATGTGAACTTATTCTGTCCTCCCATATATCGATACACCATTAAACTTTTCATGACCATGAATTAGGTTTTTAATTCTTATTTTTTTTAAATTTGTATCTTTTCTTTTCCTTTAACAAGCTGTTTTTCAATCCAAATTATTAAATAATTTGCAATTATTCCTAATAAAGCTACAACAACTATTCCAACCCACATTCTTGGTATTTGCATTACATTTTGAGCTTGCATAATCATATATCCTAACCCTGAAGTTGTTCCCATCATTTCTGCACCAATAAGCATGAAAAATGAAAATACTGCTCCCATTCGAATTCCAGCGAATACTGTGGGTAAAGATGCAGGAACAATAATTTTTCTAAAAATGTCTATTTTTCCAAGCCCTATAGCTTTTCCTAATTTTATAAATATTGGATCGACATTGTTAATTCCAGTGATTGTATTGGTCATTATAGACCATTGGCTTACCCAATAAATAATTAAAATCTTAGAAAGTTCTCCTATTCCTAAAAATATTATGAAAACAGGAAACAATGTGAATGGGTTGGCTTGACTTAAAACTTGTATTAGTGGATTTAAAGCTTTTTCAAACTTTTTAAAGAATCCACCAAGTAAAAATCCTAAAGATAATCCTACTAAAAGTGCGATAATAAATCCCATAATGGCTCTGTAAAGACTGATTATTAAATCTGCTTGTAATGTTCCATCTAAAATTAAACTCCACATTTCAACTAAAATTGTGGTGGGTGTAGGTATAAATATTTGATTTACTAAACCTAAAGTAGGAAGGACTTGCCATAATATCAAAAAGAGTATTACAGCAATATATTTATGAATAGCTGATTTTAATACTGAAATTAGATTAGAGACAGCAACACTAATTAGATCCCCTCCTCTTTTAGGAGTTCCTCATTAGGAAAACTTGATTTTGATACTACTTGTGATTTTATCACTTCTTCTTTTAAAATCCCCAATGTTTTATTTCTCAGTCTTAAAAATTCAGTGCTACTCTTAAAATCTTTAATTATTTTAAATTCTCTGGATATAGGTATTTTAACTTCTTCTTTAATTGTACTTGGTTCACTACTCATAATAGCTATTCTATCCCCTAAAAAAACGGCTTCATCAATACTATGGGTAATAAAAACAACGGTTTTCTTGTATTTTTCAGTGATTTTAAGTAAATCTTCTTGTAAAGTTGCCCTTGTTTGAGCATCAACTGCAGCAAATGGTTCATCCATCAATAATATTTCAGGATTAATAGCTAAGGCACGTGCAATAGCAACTCTTTGCTTCATACCTCCACTTAACTCATGAGGATATCTATCTTCAAAAGAAGATAGTCCCACAAGCGAAATATAGTCTTTAGCAATTTTTATTCTCTCTTTTTTATTGAGACTATTTTCTAAGGGAAATGCAACATTTTCAAGAGTATTTTTCCAAGGTAAAAGTGTATACTGTTGAAAAACAATACCTCTATTTAAACCAGGCCCATCAACAGGTTTACCATCAATAAAAATCTCTCCATCAGATTGATTTGAAAGTCCTCCAATAATATCCAATAATGTTGATTTTCCACATCCACTTGGTCCTAATATAACTAAGAATTCTCCAGATTTAACATCTAAATTCACACCATCCAATACAGAAAGCTCAACTTCTTTATTTTTATTTAGTTTATCTTTCACTTTAAAGGATTTTTTAAGATTTTTTATTTCTATTTTAAATTCATTATTATTCTTGAATGAATCAAGTTGATTATCTATTTCATCTTTTTCTTCAACATTATCCACTATAATATCAATCCACCTTTGATATGCATAATACATTAATTATCTGGTAAATTTTCTTTCCATGTATCCTTAAAAGTATCAACATATAAGTCTTCAACTTTAAACTCATCTTTTTTCAGTTGACCATCTATTACCATAGCATCAATCCATTTTTGAAGGTATCCTTTTGTTACATTACTAATAGCTCCAGATGGACTGTACCAATGTACATTGGATGTGTATGGTAAACCAATGTCTGTTGCAGTTATTTCTCCTGCTTCATTTCTATTAGAATTGGACCACCTTTCAGAATCCTTAAATGCATTAATGAAATCTCTAATCGTGTCTGGATACTTTTCTATGTAATCTTCAGTGAAAACAATTAATGTTGTTCCTGCAGCTGAACCAAATGCTTCAGTACTTGTCCATAATATTCTCACTCCACCATCGTGCTCTGCTTTATTAAAGAATGGAGGATGTAAAGTAGCTATATCAATATGTCCTTCTTGTAATGCGACTTCTTGTTGAGCATCAGGAAGTACTATGAATTCATAATAATCTTTACTTATGTTATGATCTCTAAGATAGGCATTAGTCTCTAAATCTGCACAAATACCAGTTGAAAGTACAGCAATCTTGACTTTACGACCATTCTCTTCTTTAAATTTTATAAAATCTTCTGCAGTTTTTAATGGACTGTCTTCTTTTACAAGCCAATGCATGTGTTCTTTTTCTACTGTTTGATTAATTGGTTCTGATTCACTTACAGCCACACCTTTTATTTTAGCTCCACTTTGTAAAAGATTTATGATTGCATTAGGATGACCAACATACACATTTATTTCTCCACTTATAAGTGCTGCTCCTTGTTGAGGTTGGGGAATTTGCCCCTTATCTACAAAATTAAGACCATAACTCTCAAAAAATCCTTTTTCTTGGGATACAAACCAAGGAGTTCCTGCACAATCCTTTGTAACAGCTGCCTCCACAGTATTATTAGCTTCTTTAGCCAAAAATAATGAATTTCCTCCACTTACAAAAAACACAAAGCCAACAACAATTATTATCGCGGCTAACACTCCTAAACCTTTTTTATTCACCATGATTTTACCTCCATGATTTAAACTTTTTAATTTCTTTAATCTTCTTTAAATAGCTATTTCCTTTTTAAACAGTTATTTTAGAAATAGATAGGCATTAGTATAAGATATATAACAGTGTTAATAATATAATATAACAATTGTTATAAATTCTCTAATTAAAATTGCTATTTACCTTCTATTTTTCTATTTAATAAGTTTTAATTTAAATAGATTAAATTTATTGCAAATTTATCTTTTATATGATTTTATAAACTAAATCTTTTCTAATATTTTTTGAATTTCTAATTTTTTAATTTCTAATTTTTTTTATAGAATTTCTAATTTTTTTTATAGAATTTCTAATTTTTTTTATAGAATTTCTAATTTTTTTTATAGAATTTCTAATTTTTTTTATAGAATTTCTAATTTT
>JAITPS010000137.1 GCA_031289325.1 Candidatus Methanovirga meridionalis | reverse complement strand
TATTTAAAATTTATTTATATTAATTGAAATTTATTTATTTTATTTAAAATTTATTTATTTTATTTAAAATTTATTTATATTAATTGAAATTTATTTATTTTATTTAAAATTTATTTATTTTATTTAAAATTTATTTATTTTATTTAAAATTTATTTATATTAATTGAAATTTATTCATGTTATTTAAAATTTATTTATATTAATTGAAATTATAGATTTTTATAAACTAATATTTGAAATTAAATAATTTAATAAAAAATTATCATTTTAAAATTTAAGAACTTTTCAATAATGAATATATTTAAAAAAATTTGAAAAAATTGTGAATATTGTTTTTTCAAATGTTAATATTGGTATTTGTTTTTAGAAAATGAAAGTAGTGAAAGTAGTTAAATTTATTATTGGTGATGGAATATATTTTAATAATGTAAAATAAAAACAAAATTCTATCAACTAATATTTTACTTAATAATGTATATAAATCTTTGGATAGTTTGGAAATAGAAACCAAAAAAGGTAGAATAGTGCTTAAAAAGTAAATAATTATTCATACGATTTTAAAATTGTACAAATTCTTTAATGAACTTTTAGATTTTATAATAAATGAGTCAACAAGATTTTTAAGATGTAAAATTGAAAAATATCTTAATAATAATGGAATCAGACTCAGAAAAATCAAAAAAGTTATTAATAATGAAAATATAATGCTTATATACACAAAAATACTGATGTAAAAAAATACAATAAATTTCATCAAAAACTGTGATAATCTATTTAAAAGATATTATGGGGATTAAGAATGAAAGAAGATATTATGAATAGATTATCTTTAAGAATTTCTAATTTTAGTAGTTTAATTGAACAGGATAAGATTTATGTTGATAAGACCAAATTTATAAAGAAAATGTTGGATCAAGGTAGAAAATATTATTTTCTTTCTCGCCCAAGAGGATTTGGTAAAACATTAATGATTTCGACCTTAGAAAGTTTGTTTCAAGGAAAAAAGGAATTGTTTAAAGATACTTATGTTTACGATAAATGGGATTGGAATGAAAAATATCCTGTTATTCATCTTAATATGAGCGAAGAAACCAATATGTCACCTGAAGAGTTAAAAAAAAATCAATTGTAGATACTTTAGATATTATTTCAGAGGAAAAAAAAGATCGAAATAAAAAAAGAATTGCCATTAGAAAAAAAATTCTCCCAATTAATTAAGTTACTTTATAAATATAGTGGAAAAGAAGTTGTTGTTTTAATTGATGAATATGATGCACCTATAATCGATAACATGAATAATACTTCATTGGCTGATGAAAACAGGAAAATATTGCAAAATTTTTATAATGTTTTAAAAAATACAGAAGAGTACATCAAATTTGTTTTTGTTACTGGAATTAGTAAATTCACAAAAACATCAATATTTTCTAAATTTAACAACTTAACAGAAATTAATTTACAGGATGATTACTCTACAATTTGTGGTATTACTCACAATGAATTAAAAGAGTATTATACTGACCATATACAAGTTATGGCTGACAAAAATAACTACACCTATGAAGAGACATTAGATAAGATTGATTTTTTCTATGATGGTTATAGTTGGGATGGAATAAATAATGTTTTTAATCCTAACTCCACTCTCCGTGCCTTAGATGAAAAGAAATTTTTAAGTTTTTGAGTTTCAACTGGAACACCAAATTTCATAGCAGAAATATTTAAAAAAAGAAAAATAACCGAAGATTACTTCAAACCAACCATATTAAAAGCAACAGAGTTAGATGCCATAGATCCAAATAATGTTAATGAAACAACTTTATTTTTTCAATCTGGTTATTTAACAGTGAAAAAAAAGATTTTTGAAAATAATGAATTTTATTATTGCCTGAAAATCCCTAATTTTGAGGTTGAACAAGCATATAAAGATAATTTCCTTAAATTATATATTGAGAAGTTTGAAAATAAATTTGGACATTCTCAAAAAATCATGGGATGAAATAATTAATGGTGATTGTAAAAAGTTATCTGAATATTTAAGAGCTTTTATTGCAAGTATACCATATTATAATAGGATTAGTATGGATAATAATGAGAAATGGAAAGTTTATTCCATGAAGTTTATTCCATGATATTTACAATATGGACAGAGGAAACAGATTTTTATTTAACCGTAGAAAAAGCAATTGAAGATGGTAGAATTGATTTTGTTCTTGAAAACAATAAAAACGACCAAACAGTTATTATTGAGATGAAGTACACTGCTAATCAATCAAAATCTTTAGATACTTTAATTAATGAGACTTTTAAACAACTTGAACATAAAGTATTGGTGGGCTTACACTGGTGAGATTAAGTTAATGGCTTTAGCACTTAAAGATATTAAAGTAGATGAAGGTTTTATAACCAATGTTAAGTGCAAAATAAAAGATGTACCAAAGGATGAGCGATAATCAAAATAAAATTATATATTTTCATGGTTCAAATATAGGCATTATTAAAAAGTCCTTAAATTTTGAACGATAACTTTTTTTTTATTAAAGATGATTTCCAAAAACCTATTTTTAGTATTACTTTTTTCTACTTTATAAAATTTTCGTGACATGATAATCATAAATTTTTCATTCACATTCCATTATTCATTTCTTTAATCATGTTTT
>JAITPS010000040.1 GCA_031289325.1 Candidatus Methanovirga meridionalis | reverse complement strand
AAAATTCAATTATTATTATTTCAATTATTAAAAATTCAATTATTATTATTTCAATTATTAAAAATTCAATTATTATTATTTCAATTATTAAAAATTCAATTATTAAAAATAAGGTGTTTTTGTGTCTTATGTAGATAATATTTTAAATGATTTAAAAAAGAAAAATGCACATGAAAGTGAATTTATTGAAGCAGCAACTGAAATATTAGAATCTATTAAACCAATATTTGATATTCATCCAGAATATGAAGAAAATTTCCTTTTAGAAAGGTTTGTAGAGCCAGAAAGAGTAATCATGTTTAGAGTTCCTTGGGTTGATGATAAAGGAAATATTCAAATTAACAGAGGATATCGTGTTCAATTTAATAGTGCCATAGGCCCTTATAAAGGAGGGCTTCGTTTTCATCCTACAGTTAATTTATCTGTTTTAAAATTCTTAGCCTTTGAACAAACACTTAAAAATAGCTTAACTGGTATGTCCATTGGTGGTGGAAAAGGAGGTAGTGATTTTGATCCTAAAGGCAGATCAAACGGTGAAGTTATGAGATTTTGTCAAAGTTTCATGAGTGAATTATATAAATATATAGGTCCTGATACAGATATTCCTGCTGGAGATATGGGTGTTGGTGGAAGAGAAGTAGGTTATCTCTTTGGAGAGTATAAAAGATTAGCTAATGTTCATGTTGCAGTTTTAACTGGGGCAGGACTTGAATTTGGTGGTTCACTTGTTAGAAAAGAAGCTACTGGATATGGTCTTATTTACATTGCCCAAGAAGCATTAAAACCACGAGGAGAAAATTTTAAAGGAAAAGATGTTGTTATTTCAGGTTCTGGGAATGTAGCTATTTATGCTGCTGAAAAAGCATTTTCTGTTGGTGCTAATGTAATAGCTATGTGTGATTCAAAAGGTTATATTCATGATGAAAATGGTATTGACTTAGATGTTATAAAGGATATTAAAGAGATTAAAAGAGGAAAAATTTCACAATATTTGGATTACACGGATAAAAATAAATCATCTGAATATGTAGAAGGTGGAATAATTTGGAATGTTCCATGTGATATTGCTCTTCCTTGTGCAACTCAAAATGAATTAAGTGAGAATTCAGCTAAGATTTTAGTTAAAAATGGCACTAAATTTGTGGCTGAAGGAGCAAACATGCCTTCAACCAATGAAGCAATTAATGTTTTTCTAAAAAATGATATCACATATCTTCCAGGAAAAGCTGCAAATGCAGGTGGTGTTGCAACCAGTGCTCTTGAAATGGCTCAAAGAAGTTCAAGATTAACATGGACTTTTGATGAAGTTGATCAACGTTTAAAAAACATCATGGAAAATATTTATAAAAATATTGATAAAGTCGCTCGTGAATACGGTTATGAAAATAATTATGTGATTGGAGCAAATATTGCTGGATTTATAAAGGTTGCAAATGCAATGGTAGCTCAAGGTGTAGTTTAATTTAGATTATTCATAATTTTAAGTTGGAAACTCTTCAAATGAATGCCTAACATTTTTATATAACTCTTTTTATTGGTTGGTTTGTTAATTAATAGTCTTTATAATAGTTTTTTTTACTTTCTTTTTTTGAATTTTTCCTCATTAGATGATCCTTTTTTTAAGTACTTTTTGTGCAGTTTATGTTTTTATCTAAGGATGTATGCTTTAATTTAAATTAAAATTATATTTTTAGCTATTTTTTTAGCTATTTCTTTAAAATAATCTGGATCTTCTTGTGGATAAATATCAAGAATACAATAATCAAATTTAATTTCATCATCGTTCATATCCTTTTTTTCATCCATAACTATTTCTTTATTTAAAAATTTATCTGAAAAATCTTCAAGAGATAAATTATAAATCTTAAAATCATCCCCATAATATTTTAAATTTTTATCATCTGATTTTTTATTATCAAAACCATTTGCTTGAAGATTTACTCTTGTTAACTCAGTTGCATCACTATTAATATCATTAAAAAAAACTTTTTTAAACCCATACTTTAATGAATATAATCCGAGTGAACCAGAACCAGCTGTTCCATCTAAGATACTTATATTTTTAATCTTTTCCTCATCAATGAATTCACTTTTAAAGTAGTTATCTAATTTTAAAATCTTATTTTCTATTGTTAATGGAAATTCAATATGAACTAAATGTTGTCTTTTATTAATAATTATTTTCCCAAAAGGAGTTTTTACTATATCACAACATATATCACAACCAGCTAATAGTTCATAATTATTCTTAGTGTGATTTACAGTTAAGTTTCCAACTAAATCTTTAGAATTTCCTTTTAGAACTCCAAATACCTCATTTACTTCATTTATAAGTATATTAGCTATTTCTTTGTTAAAATTCGGATCTAACAATATTAATGAATTTTTAGTAAGCATAGGAAATTCAATTTCACTTTCTAAAACTTTAATTAATGGTAAAGGTCCATTTTTAAGTGTTAATGGTTTTTCAATATGTCTATGCTCATTAATAATCTTTAAAACATGAGCCATAACTACATCCAATGGTCTTTTTCCACAATTACATTTTGCAAAGTTATTATCCAATGTTTTAATACATACTTGTTGGTTTATGGGTTTAAACTTTTTTAGTGTGACTCTCATACATAATGGGCATGGTTTTATAGATTTTAATGTTTCTTCAAGATTTTCAATAGTCACAATATTGCTTTCAAATGAACATTCTTCTTCCATGAATTACCTTATATGTTTTGTTTAATTATATATTTTTACATTAGTTTTGATAAAGTTTTTAATGAATAACTTTTTTAAAAATAAGTATTATTAAATGATATTAATTTAAAATTATTTATATTGGTCAAATTTTTCTAAGATATAGTGTTATAAAAAATGTTTGTAATTAATCATTTATTTTAAATTCCTTATTGTTGAAAATTTATTTTCAACTTAGGAGAATAGATTCTCCGTTTTTAAAAATTTCAAATTAATATTAAATTAATTTTTTAAATAGTAATTTTTATTTTTTTATTGTTGTAAAATCTTTGGGTTTTCTATTTATTCACTATTATATCTTCATTTTGAAATTAATATTCTCATTTTAAAATTGGTGTTAAATGGCATCATCATTGAATTCTTCAGTTCTTATTCTTACTACTTTTTCAATATTTGATACGAAAATTTTCCCATCACCTATTGAATCTGTTTGACCATTTTCAACAATAGCTTTAATAACATTATCTACTTGCTCTGCTTTAACAACAATTTCTATTCTGATTTTTGGAAGAAGATCAACACAATATTCAAAACCTCTATAAGATTCTTTTATTCCTAATTGCTTTCCTCTGCCCTTTACCTCCCAGACTGTCATTCCACCACAACCTAAATCTACAAGAGCTTTTTTAATAGCTTCAAATCTTGAATCTCTTACAATAGCTACAATTTTTTTCATTTAAACTTCTCCAAATTTAATTATAATCTGTATCCAGTTTCTTCATGAACATGAGTATCTAAACCTTCGATTTCAACACTTTCTTTCACTCTTAAACCTATTAATAGGTCAACGACTTTAGCTATTATGAGTGTTACAACAAATGCATATATTATTGTAGATACCGCGGCTATTAATTGAATTGTAAGTTGTGAAGGATTACCATGTAAGAGTCCATCGACACCACCAATGGTTGCAACTGCAAAAATTCCCGTAGTTATTGTTCCCCAAATACCTGAAACACCATGCATTCCAAATACATCAAATGAATCATCGTACCCTAACTTTGGTTTAAGGATTGTGACTGCACAGTATGATAATATGGAAGCTCCAATACCTATAACTATTCCCCCACTAATATCCACAAATCCTGCTGCTGGAGTAATTGCAACAAGTGCAGATACAGCTCCTGATAAAGCACCAAGAATGGTTGGTTTACCATCATGGATTGTGTCAATAATCACCCAAGTTATAAGTCCAACTGCTGCTGCAGTATTACTTGTTAATAATGCCATTCCAGCAAGCCCATTTGCAGCTAAACCAGAACCTCCATTAAATCCCATCCAACCAAACCATAAGAATCCTGCTCCTAAAACTGTATATCCAAGGTTGTGTGGTAATAAAGTTTGATCTTTTCGCTTACCTACTAAAATAGATACTGCAAGTGCAGATAAACCAGAACAAATTTCAACTACAGTTCCTCCAGCAAAGTCAATTACACCCATTTCTTGTAACCATCCTCCACCCCATACCCAATGTGCTATAGGGATATATACAATAGTCATCCATAATGAAATAAATATTATCCATGCAGAAAATTTCATTCTTCCAACAACAGCTCCTGAAACAAGTGATGCAGTTATTCCTGCAAAAGTTAACTGGAAAGCAATATAAACTACTGTTGGAATTGTTCCATGAAGGTCATTTATACCTATTCCACTTAGAAATAAATTAAGAGGATTTCCAATTAATCCATTAATGGTTGAACCGAATACAAGTTGATAACCATAGACAATCCAGATTATACTTACAATTGAAAATGCAATTAAGGTTAAAAACATTGTATTTAGCATATTCTTTTTCTTAGCTAATCCACCATAAAAAAATATAATTCCTGGAATACTCATTAACAAAACCAAAATTGTAGAAATAAGTACCCAACTTGTATCTCCACTACTTAAAACATCTGCTACCATATTAATCATCTTATTTGTCATCATTAATATTTTATAAATATATTACAAATTTAAATTTATCATTGTTTAATATATAGTCATTATGAAAAAATTCTTAAATTTTGAGTAGTAAATTTTTTTATTATATTATTTAATTTTAAATATCAATTTATAAAAATCTATAATTTTAATTAATATAACTAATTTTAAATAAATATAAATAAGTTTTATTTATCATTAACATAATATTTATTAATAAGTTTAATGTTTTATTAATTACTATTAAACTATTATATAAATTTTTATTATATGGAAATTTTAAATATTATTTTGGGAAAATTTTAAATATTATTTTAGTAATTTTAATTATTTTAGGTCATTTTAAAATATAATCATTATGAAAAAGTTCTTAAATTTTGAATAATAAATTTATTTATTAAATTATTTAATTTTAAATATCAATTTATAAAAATCATTTATTTATAAAATTCTATAATTTTAAATTTTAAATAATATAAATATATTTTGATTAATATAACTAATTTTAAGATAATATTTTTTAATAATATTTATTTTTAAAAAAATTATTTATAGAATCTACTATATTATTTTAATGATTATACAGTATGTTTAAGAAAAAATAAAGTTCAATAAATAATTATTTAACCCAAAATTAAATAAACTATAAATAATAAACTATAAATTAAATATTAAAACACTAAAATATTAATTTATAACTAAAATATTAATTTATATAATATATAGATAACTTGGGTAATAATATGAAAATTTTAATTTCTAATGATGATGGTATAAATTCTTCAGGACTTTTAGCATCTAAAAATGCAGTTAAGTCATTAGGAGAAACTCTTGTTGTAGCACCATCTACACAACAAAGCGGTATAGGTCGTGCATTAACCTTATTTGAACCAATTCGATTGAATGAAATATTATTAAAAGATAAATCTGTAGGATATTCAGTCTCTGGAACTCCGACTGATTCTGTAGCCTTAGGATTATTTGAATTAATGGATGAAAAACCAGATTTATGTATTTCTGGAATTAATATTGGGGAAAATATTGGTAAAGGAGAGTTAACAACTTCTGGGACATTAGGGGCTGCAATGGAAGCTGCTTCTTATGGTATACCAACAATAGCTATTTCTCAAGAAGTCATACGGGGTGATTTTAAGTTTGAAGAAAGACATTTAAAATCAAATTTTGAAAATTCAAAAAAAATTCTTTATAAACTCTCTAAAAAAATTTTGGATAATGGTTTACCTGGAGGAATAGATTTATTAAATGTTAATGTTCCATCTAATCCCCTAAACAATGATTTATTAATATCTAAACTTGGAGAAAGAATGTTTACTCCTAAAATAGAAACAAGATTAGATCCAAGAGGAACACCCTATTATTGGATAGATGGTATTCCATACATTGATCATGAAGAAGGAACCGATGGTCATGGATTACATGTTAAAAAACAGCCAACTATAACTCCTCTTTCTTTAGATTTAGGGGTGGATTTAGATTTATTAAAAAATTGGATTTAAAATTAACAAATATTAATAGGATTAATTTGAGTTGGCTTTAATATTAATTTAATGGATTAATTTGAATTGGTTTTAATATTAATTTAATGGATTAATTTATGAGATTGTGGAATTTTATTTTAAATTAATACGATTAAAAATCAACATTAAGTTTTTTTAATAAACTATCTCTTTCTTGTTTAAGACCATTTAAGAGATTTTCGTCCTTGCATCCAGAATTTTCTAAATATGCTATAGTATTTGTAATTTCTTGTAAATTAAATTCTAATTGGTTCATTGCCATGAAAATCAACTCTATATGTTATACTGGTCATCAAATTTTTAGCCTATTTTATTAATTTTAAAAAATTTTCTATTTTTTAAAGTTATAAACGAAAAATCTTTGAAATTTTGGATGATAATTTTTTTATTAAATTGTTTAATTTTAAATATTACTTTTTTAATTTTAAATATCACTTTTTTAATTTTAAATATCACTTTTTTAATTTTAAATATCACTTTTTTAATTTTAAATATCACTTTTTTAATTTTAAATATCACTTTTTTAATTTTAAATATCACTTTAAAAAAGTCTATAATTTTAAATTCTAATTAATATAAATTCATTTTGATTAATATAACTAATTTTAAATTAATATTTTTTAATAATACTTATTTTTAAAAAAGTTATTTATTAAGTTTAAAAAAGTTATTTATTAAGTTTAAAAAAGTTATTTATTAAGGACTTTATCAAAACCACTATAAATTAATTTTTTAAATCAAAAAAAATAGAAAATAAAAACTAAAAAAGAATTATTTAAGACCAACACCTTCAATCTCAATTTTGTCAACGACTTCTTGACCTTCTTGAGCCATTTCATGAAATAAATCAATAGTTTCTTTCATTTTAGGGAGAGCTTGTTCTTTATATTTGCTTACATCTTCTATTGCAGCCATAGCATCAGCAAAAGATGATTTAAGGACTTCTGGAGAAATCATTGTTTCCATACTCATTTTTTGTATTTTACTTCCTTGTTCTCGTAGCATATGTGATGTGGATTCGATTATACTTTCTGTGGTTTTATTAAGAGTTTGGATTTTTTCAAGGACTATTTTTTGATTGTACAATGCACTTGCAACCATTACACCTGTTCTTAGAGCAGTTATTGTAACATTTTTCGCACGGTCAACTCCTCGAATAAGCTCTTTATTATTTCGTCTAACTATATTTAATGATACAATGCCTTGTTGGTTTACTACTATCATTTGTTGCATGTCCATTATTCTTTGTCTAAGTGGAAACAATACTTCCTCGCGAACAAAACTAATTTTAGTTTCTTCAACATCTTCAAGTTCAGCTTTTTTAATTTGAACCTCAATTGATTCATCCATCATCTTACCTAATTCAATGTCTGTTAAAAGTTTTTTTGTTAAATCTCTTAAATGAGATTCTTCAGCAAGAAGGGTTGCATTGTCATTCTGTAATGTTTTACTACCCCTATCAAGAGATTTTATTATGTTTGCTATAACAGCTTCTGCTCTTTGATATCTATTAAAATATTTTCTAACAGGATTAAAAATATTTCCTAAAATACCTTTTTTAGTAAAATCAAGCATGCTTGGATCTAAATCTTTCATTTGTACATTTAACTCAGATAATTTTTCTCCAACATCACTTGCATTATCGTCTCCTGATTTTTCAAAATCAACAATTCGATTACTTAGAAGTTTATTTCTTGATTGTGATCTATTTATTGTAGAAAGACCAAAATCCTCTAAAGGTTTTAAAATAGTTTGTCTTTCGTTTGGCTTGTCAAGATCTGCTTTAAAAATTGCAATAGCATTATTTTCAGCCTGTTTTTGAATTTCTGATTTTTCTAAGTTCTCTTCTTCAGTTTTGATAGTATTTTCTACTTCTTGTGTTATTTCTTTAATATCAAGTGAAAATTCTGACATATTATTACCTCTATTTCAGTTTTATTTAATATAGTGTATGAAATAATGTTTTTAAGTACAAAAAAACTTCGTTTTTCTAATTGAAATAAAAAATTTCAATACATAAAATCAAAGATTTGTTATCGAAGATAACTTAAATATCTAAGATTTTATGTTTCTAATTGAACAAGTTCAATAATGAAGTTTTTAAAACTGAAACATAATTATTAAATTTTTAATTAAAAAAACTATGGTTATTATTTTTAAACAGGTGAATAAATTCTCCTAAGTTGAAAATAAATTTTCAACAATATGATATTTAAAATAAATGATTAATTATAAACATTTTTTATAACACTATATTTATAATTATTATTTATATATACATTATCATTTATGCTCTTTTATACATTATTATTTATACTCTTTTATAGAATCAATAAGCTTCTGCATATCATCTAATAGATCTTTTGCTTCATTTGAATAAGAATCTTTAGTAGAATTACCTAAACTAAGAGCTAATTCATTTATTAAATTATCAATTCTTTTTACAAGTGATTTTAATGTATTCAATGTCTTTTTAAGTTCTTCATCTCTTTTTAAGTTTGCCATCAATGGTGTGTTTAATTTAGCCACTTCAATTATATTCAATGCTGATTTTGAGTGTTTATGAAAAATTTGATTAGAACTTTCTATCATTTCTATAAATCTATCATAAGTCATTTGTGGTGGAGAAAAACGTTTTTTAATTACTTCACGAGCAACTTTTTCTTTTGTGTAATATAGACTTTCTAGTTCATGAATCTGTTTTTCATAAGTTTTAAGTGATTTGGATTCTAAATAATCTTCTTTTTTAATCCTATTTATTTCAGCTTCGATTTTACTTGCTTCAGATTCAATTTTGTCAACATCAACAGATTCTTTATCTTGTGATGAAACAGTATCGGTGTTTTCATTATTATTCTTAAGTGGTGGGATTGGTTTATCAATAATTTGTTCATTTACCCCCAATTTTCTTTTTTTCATCTTTTTAATATCATTAGAGTTAACTTCATTTTTATTTTCTTCATTAGAGTTAACTTCATGTATGGTATTTGGTTTTTTAGCCTTTTTATTTCCACATATAAAATTGAATGTACATTTATTACAGTGAGTTCCATGTTTTCTATAAAATTTATTATTATTAATATCTTCAAATATTTCGTGGATGTTTGTTTGTAAATTTTTTAAGTATTCTTCATCTATTTTATATGTTAGTATTTTTTGTGAGTTAACAAGATAAATAGCTAACTCTTCAATTTTATATGAATAATCACGACTCTCTTTTAAAGCTATTAAATAGATAAATAGCTGTCGTTTTGATTCTTCTTCATCTACTTTTGATGTGGTTTTAAAATCCATAATTCCTATTTTTCCATCTTTTTTATAGATTAAGTCGATTATACCTTCTAAGACAAATTCTCCTTCTTCTATTCTAAATGGAAGTTCACTTTCCAATACTTCAATGTCTTTAAAACTATTTTTCAAGTATTTTTGAAGATTTTCTATTTCTTTTTTATTTTTTATTCTATCTACTTCTACTGTATGTTGAGTTAGCATTTCATCGAAATTAATTTTTTCATCTTTAGCTCTTCTATGGATTCTATTTAAGAATTTATGTACAAAATTACCTTTTTTCATGTATATATTATCCGATTCAGCAAAAAACAGGTTATATTTTAGATAATATTTAAATGGGCAGTTTTTATAACTTTCTAATGATGTAAAACTAAGCGGTAATAGTTCTTCATCTTTTTTTATATGTTTAAAATGTGTCTTTGGTAAAATTGAAAAATCATTGGTTATCTCAGGAATGGATATGGGATTAAAATCTATTCCTTCTATTTTTGGCATGTTTCCATTTCTATCTAAACGAGTTGATAGGACTAAAATATCTTCAGCTCTGGTCATTGCAACATATAAAACTCTTCTTTCCTCTAAATAATCATGTTTTTCCTTTTCTTCAAGGGATAAACTCTTTTTGTACTCTGCAAATTCATTAGGCACAGGAAATAGAGGTACTCCCATTAAACCAGTTAATTTATTTTCATCATCTCTAAATTTAGATGGAAAACTATCCTTCTGAAGACCATAAACAATAGTAACTGGAAATTCTAATCCTTTTGATTTGTGAATGGTCATTATTTGAACTTCATCACTTTGGTAAGTTCTGTTGGAGTCGTAGTTTTCTATGTTGTGGTAGAGATACCAGAACATTACACGAAGGTTTGTTCTCGTAATTACATTTTCCAGATTGTAAAGTGTATGAGATAGTATTCCTAAATTACCTAATTCCTCTGTGTTTTTCTCATCTTCAACAAATTCAATGTTTAAATATCCAGTAATATCTAAAAGACGGTAGAATACATTTAAAAGAGTGGAAACATTTTCATATTTTATATTTTCGTTTTTTCTTTCTTCATCAAGCTCTTTTCTTAAATTGTAAAGTCTATCAAAAAATTCTAAATCATCATCATCGCTAATTCCAAGTTTTCTTAAATCTTTAGTATTGTACTTCCATAGAAATGGTTTTTCTACTCTATTAAAAATTTCAATTAAAATTTCTTCATCTCTGTCAAATATTCCTTTAAAAGTTCTTTTTCTACTTTTTTTTCCTATTAATTCTTCGTAAACCTCTTTTTCAACTTCAATAACCTTATTTTTATATTTATTTTCAAGTTCTAAAAGAATATTTCTTGTTTGTTCCGATAAATTAATCATATTAAAAGATTCTGATGCAAATCCAGAAATGTTCAACCATTTAACTTCCCATTTATTCATAATATAAGGTTTTTCATCATTTTCAATCAAATAATAAAATAGGAGAAGTATAGATTTAATTTCATCTTTCTCAATTAAGTCCTTATTTCCAACCACATTGTAAGAAATATTTTCATATTTTAAATTTTTTAACAATGGGGATATTTTCATCCCCATAACTCTCGTTAATATACCAACATCACTATAGTTAGAAATTCTACCAGATTCTTTTAAGAATTTAATCAATTTTACAACATTAAAAGCTTCATCATCTTTATTTAGATTGTATAAATGATACATGCTTTTTTCAGGTCCTTCATGATTAGGTTCTGCATGTATTGATTTGGTAGAATTAGGGTCTCTATCTTGTTTAATGAAATTTTCGTTAAATTTAACTATACTTTCTGTTGAACGATAATTTGTTCTTAAAACTATTACTTTGGCATTGTATTTTTCTTCAAATTCTTTAAAAAATCTTACAGAAGAACCCCTAAAGGCATAAATACTTTGTTCATCATCTCCAACAACAGTAAATGTTTCAACATTTTTCATCAATATCTCAAAAATTTTCATTTGAACGGGATCTGTGTCTTGAAACTCATCAATTAAAATATTTTTGTATTTTAACTCACCTATAAGCTTAGGGCTATTTTCAAATAGCTCCAATACTTTTGTTTGTAGTAAGGCATAATCAATTAAATTCTCATCTTCTAAAAGTTTTAAATATTTCCTATAGCTTTCACATACATGTTGGTATCGTGCATTGTACCAATCATCCTTAAAATCTCCATCTTTAACTTCTTTCTCTGGAAAAGTGAAGTACTCATTTTCATCATTTGCTAATACTTCTTTAATAAAATCAAGATACTCTTCACCAACAGGGAAGTTATCATACACATATTTTTCAAATTTATCAATATCTACTTTAAATGAGGTTAATTCATTAAATTTATTTACTAATTGAGGAATGTGTCTTTTTTTAAAGCTTTTTTCTTCAACAAACCCTAATTTTTTTAAATTTTTATATACAAACATGTTGTTGGATTCTTCTCCATTCAAAACACTATAAGAAATACCGTAATCTGAAAGTAATCTATGACAAAATGAGTGAATTGTGGATATTTGCATCTTACTTACAATTTCTTTATCTAAACCATTTTTGCTATTTATTAATCTATCAATTAGTTCCTTTGTTGCTTTTTTGGTAAATGTAATTATCAGTAAACTTTCTGGATCAATATCTTTTTCATTTATCAAGAATTTAACTCTTTCAATAATTACTTCAGTTTTTCCAGAACCTGGACCTGCTTCAATCAATAATGGTTTTTTTCCAAAATATTGAACAGCAGCCTTTTGATCTTCATTTAAAAATATTTGATCCTCATTTAAAAATATTTCAGACATTTATCTTCAAATCCATAATTTAATTTAAATATAATTTATAATCACATAATTTAAATATGTTTACTATAGTTGATAAAATAACATTTGTAAATATTAAAATTTGAAATCTTATTATTTTTTATATTTTTTGTTAAATTTTTAATTAATAAGTTTATAATTAATATTTTCAAAAATTAAGAATAAAAATTAATATTTTTAAAATTTAAGAATAAAAATTAATATTTTTAAGATTTAATGAAAACATTGCATTTAAGTTTAAGTTATTAACAAAGGGTCTGAAAAATATAAAAAATTAGTGGAATTTCCATGATTATTTAGTATAATCTACTGTTAAATATAATATATTTTTCAAAAGTACAAATTTTTTGAAAGATAATTCTTAAAATAAAGTTTTATGATCTTTAATTTAAAAAATAACAGTTTTTAAACAATTAAAATTCAAAGTAAAATTTTTAGTCGATGCAAATAACATTGATTTTAAATTCAGAAGATTCGACCATATTTAGTTTATAGTCCTTATGAATAAGTTTTTAAATTTTGAAGTATAAATTTTTCTATTAAATTATTTAATTTTAAATTTTAAGTAATATAAATAATTTTAAATTATAGTCGTTATGGAAAAGTTATTAAATTTTGAAATGGTAATTTTTTCATTAAATTATTTAATTTTAAATATTATTTCATGAAAATATATACTTTTAAATTTTAAATAATATAAATTTATTTTAATTAATATAAATAATTATAAACCAATATTTTTTAATAATATTTATTTTTAAAGAAGTTATTTATTAAGAACTTTATCAAAACCACCATAATTAAATAGAATTCAAATTTTAATTTATATAGTATTAATTCTATTTAAAAATCTGAAAGCATTCAAGTTAGAATTTTGAATTTGAACAAATTATCTATACTTTTCAAAATTATCATGGAATTCTTAAAATAAGTTAAGCATTAACTCAACTATCTTGGATTTTTCATGATAATCGGACACATTCATATAAATGTTAAACAATTATTAAAAGAAATAAATACTATCATTATCCACAATGAGTTTATTAACTTCCAACTTAAGTTTTTTATTTCTATTGTCTCCAATGCAATATTTATCAAGCACAAAATTCACATAACCTACGGTTGCTTGGGATACTATTACTATAAATTCTATTCTCTGGTTGTGGTAGATGACCACACTTTTTAGTATGATAAACTTTACTTGAAGAAGAGTAACAATACTTATAACCATTACCAAAATTTCCAGAAGTGTCTGTTGGTACAGGACTACTTTCAGATTTTTCAGAGTCATCATCTGGTTCAGTGCTTTCTGCAACTTGTGGGGATGGAGTTAGATAATTTGGATTTAGAGCCTCATAATATCTTAAATTAAAACTACCAACATTAACTTTAGGAGTCTCAAACAGCTTGGTATTAGCACCCTCCACATTTCCTTCTAATGTAATTATAATGTCAGTAATTGTCTCGTTTTTTTGAGGTAAAGCACTATTACTATCCTCATTAGACAAACTCATTGATTCATGGTTAATTCCAGGATTCAATTTGTTATTTGATGTATCCTTATAACTAAATACTGATTTATTTCCATTGTAAAATTTAACAATTGTTGTAACATTATAAATCGAACCATTAGTTAATACATCAAATTTAAGATCTCCAGAAGAGTAATATTCATTGTTTTTATAACTACTATCATTAGAATACTCATTATTAAAATAACCTTCCACATCATGAATATCCAAAGCAATTTCAGTAACATTTTGCACTACACCGTCTGTTTTAACGACACTATGATCATCAAAACCACTACTAGCAACTGCAACAATAACTAATAAGATGAGAAATACAGCTACACCACCAAGAACAAAACGATAATGATTTATTTTATCATGATCAAGTCTATTAACTAAATCAGTCTTCGATGATTCTATTTTAGTTCCACACTTTTCACAGAATAAATCTCCATCTTTTATAGGATTGCCACATTTATGACACAGTTTTTCTCTTATCATAACATTAACCTCACATAATGAATGCATCATACTTTTTTCAAATATTAGTAAATATTGAAAAGTTTTTAATTTTTCAAGAAAATTAATCATTAGAATTGGATGATAATTATTTTTTTATCTTTAAATGACTATAAAAGTCATCCAACATTACATGTAACCGTATATAAGCATGAAAAAAATGATAGTTTTTTGCCGATTTGGATTTATTACCCAGTTTTTATATTGGATTTGATAAAGTCTTAATAAATAACTTTTTTAAAAATAAATATTATTAAAAAATATTAATTTAAAATTATTTACATTTATTCAATATCTTTTAAGTTCCATATCAACTTGTTGTATATGTTCTATATCCATTTGTTTGTATTCCATACGGATTCTGTTTGAATATAATTTTTAAGTTTTATTAATTATATTCTTTAATGGAATCAACAAGATCTTGCATTTCTTCTAATAGATCTTTTACTTCAGTGGAATAAGATTGGTCATCAGAATTAATAGCTAATTCAGTTATTAAATCATCAAGTTTTTCTATAAGTGATTTTAATGTATTTAATCTCTTTTTAAGTTCTTCATCAATTTTTGGCACATGTTTTGTAGCCACTTCAATTATATTCCGTGCTGATTCTGATTGTTTATAAAAGATTTGATTACAATTATTTATTATTCCTATAAATCTATCATATGTAAGTTGTGGTGGAGTAAAACGTTTTTCGATTATTTCAAGAGCAATTTTTTCTTTGCTTTGATATATACTTTCCAATTCATGGATTTCTTTTTCATAAGTTTTGAGTGATGGTATATTATTAGAAAAAGAGGTTTTAATTGATTCAGGTTCTAAATTATCTTCTTCTAATTTGCATCCACATTTACCACAAAATATTGCATTTGAACTTACTAATGCTCCACATTTGGGACAATTTTCATTTTTTACATATTTGTAATTAAAAGTATCTTTTGCATTAATCTCATCTTCAGGTTTAAATCCATTTTCCGCATTAATCTTAATATCTGATGCATATACGGTTTTAATCTCATTTTCAGCTCCATAGTTTGCTCCATTACCGTGATCTGCCATATTCTTATTTTCAGCTTCATGTTTTTCTGTATTATCACCTATATAATATAAAACTACCAATGCAATTATAAAAATACAAATAATTAAAAACCAAAACCAACCTACCAAACCTATTATCCAACCAACAACAAGGATAACAATAACAGCACCACAACAAATTCCTCCCTCTCCCCCATCATTTTTTGCCATCTTAATCAATTCTTTCTTTTTTTTTAATATACATTAATTCAACTTTGATAATTTGGATTTGGAGTCTCATAATATCTTAAATTAAAGCTACCAACATTAACTTTAGGAGTCTCAAGCAGTTTGGTATTAGCACCATCCACATTTCCTTCTAATGTAATGATAATATCCGTAATTGTCTCATTTTTTTGGGGTAAAGCACTACTACTATACTCATTAGACAAACTCATTAATTCATGGTTAATTCCAAGATTCAATTTGCTATTTGATGTATCCTTATAACTATATACTAATTTATTTCCATTGTAAAATTTAACAATTGTTGTAACATCATAAATCGAACCATTAGTTAATACATCAAATTTAAGATCACCAGAAGAGTAATATTTATTGTTTTTATAACAATTTTATTGTCCGATGATTTTATTTTAGTTCCACAATTTTCACAGAATAAATCTCCATCTTTTATATGGTTGCCACATTTATGACATAGTTTTTCTCTTATCACAACATTAATCTCCAAATGATGATTGCATTATAATTTTTTTATTTTTTTCAAATAATATATGGATAATACTCGTAAACAACTTTTTTAGATAGATTTTTTAAATAGGTTAATCTTCCAAAAACCATCCCAAAAAAATCATGCCCAATCGTGAGGATTGAACTCTGATGGAGGAATAAACATTATTTCAGCATAACCTCTTTGTAATAGCTCTTTATTAAGATTCCCAATGCCATCTACATATACAACCGCCAATGTTCTCCCATACCTATCTTTATTTTTAGCATCATCAATATCTAAATAGAGAGTTTTTCCAAGACATTTCTCTTTAACGAAATCTGTTGCATTTTTATATCCTAATTCTCCTCTTTCTGGAGTATTTACTCCTACCAATCGAATTCTACCGACTCCAGAAACATCTAATGTGTCTCCATCTACGACATGGTCACAAAGTCCTGTTGCATCATTATATTTTTTGTAATCTTGTGAGCTATCTTGAGTTCCTAAGAAAAACTTTGACCCAATAAAGAATAATATAATTATTATTAAGAATATTAAAACTATTTTTTTTTTATTTACTCTGCTCATATTAATCAATCTGCTTAATATATCTTCATATAAAGTTTGTCAACTGTAAATTTAGTGTTTATCAGATGAATAAATTAGCCATATTATCAATAAATCAGACACCTTGCTAATTTTAATATTAAATTTCATCTTATATAATGTTTTGTATTGTATCACAATGCTGTTAAGTTAAGGATTTTTCTTTATTTTTCTTCATTAAATTTAATTTTAATTTATTTATTAATTAATCAGATAATAAGTATATATTATTGTTGAAAATTTATTTTCAACTTAGGATAATTTGTTCGTATGTTTAAAAATTTCAAATTAAGATTATAGTGTTATAAAAAATGTTTATATTTAATCGTTTATTTTAAATATTTTATTTTTAAAAATTTCAAATTAAGATTAGGTTAATTTTTTAAATAATAATTTTTATTTATTCATTTTTAAAATAATAACTATAATTTTTTTTATTAAAAATTCAAAATAATGTTTCATTTTTAAAAACTTTATTACTTAAAAACATTATTTCATACAATAGAATGTAATATTTAAATACTATTATTTAGATATATAATATAAATAATAAAAATGATGTTATATAATATTTAATAATAAAAAATAATAATATAACTAATAATATAACTAATAAATTATCTTAAAATTCAGTTTAATATGCCTATTATTTAATAATTAAATAAATATTTGAGTGAAATAATGCAAAGTAATGATTTTAGAGTTAATAATCAATTTTTAAAATTTAAAGGAAAAGATGTAATCATAGGATTTAAAAATCGTGATGAAATTGAAGGAAAGATAGTGGCTATTGATAACTATTTAAACATAGCTATAGAAACTGATAACAATGTAAAAGTTATAAAAGGTGGAAAAATAACTTTTATTTCAATAAAAAAATAATATTTAATCTTTATTTTTTAATTATATTATAAAAACTATAATTGAAAAGGAATAAAATGAATTTAAGAATTATAATCATAAGTTAAGAATCATGAATCTAAATTGTTATTTAAATATTCTCTAAATTCGTTTTCAGCTATTTTTTCAGCTTCCATTAATGTTAGTCTATAATCTTGAGCTAATTTTTTAATATCTTCATATTCTCTTCTTTGAGATATTATTTTATCTCCCATAATACCTAACTTAAATCTAATGCTACGAGTACCAGAGATATTCAAATATTTCCCCATATCAACATTTACAGAAATTATTTTTCGCTTAATTACTCCTCTATGAGTTTGTTTACTAACTCTTATTCCTAAAGTTCCAGTTTCTTCATAAATAGCTGAGATGATATTATCAGTTTTCTCTGGTGTGGATATTACCTTAATTATATGGCCAGGTCTATTTTTTTTCATGATAGTTGGAGTTATACTTATATCCGATGCTCCAGTTTCAATAAGCTTTTCAAAAAGATAACCTAAGAATTCTCCATTTAAATGGTCTACATTTGTTTCTATTACATCAACTTTTTCAAAATCTAAATTGGAGTAACCATTTATAACTCTTAAAACGTTTGCAAATCCTAAATTCTTAGATCCAGAACCATAGCCTATGCTTTTCACTTTCATGATTGGTTGAAATGATTGAAATTCATCACATAGTTCAGCATAAATAGCTGCACCAGTAGGTGTAGTTAATTCTTCTTTGATAGGTCCTCCAAAGCATTTCAAATCTTTTAAAATATCTATTGTGGCTGGTGCAGGTATG
This sequence comes from Candidatus Methanovirga meridionalis, assembly GCA_031289325.1. Taxonomy (GTDB): domain Archaea; phylum Methanobacteriota; class Methanobacteria; order Methanobacteriales; family Methanobacteriaceae; genus Methanovirga; species Methanovirga meridionalis. The sequence goes on along the minus strand of JAITPS010000040.1, from coordinate 7,166 downwards.
GGAATTCTTCCATGTGATGAATTAATTGTTCCTCCTCCAAGGGCAACAGGAAGACCAATTACTTTTTCATCATTAAATCCAAGTTGATAATAGCAATAAACAGAACCAAAGACATCTACTATTCCATCAATAGCACCAACTTCATGAAAATGAACATTATCCAAAGATTTGCCGTGTATTTTTGATTCACTAATAGCTATTCTCTTAAAAATATTTTTAGACTTTTCAATTATCTCATTTTTAATTAAATCATCCTTATCTAAATTATTAATTTTATTAATAAGTTCACTATAGGATATCACTTTATTTTTCTTAGTATTGTCTTCTACAACATCAACATGAATTGATTCAATACCATGAGAATTAACTTTTTTTATTTTAATATCAGCATTTCCAAAAGGAGAGGTAACATGATTTATAACATGTTTTAATTCTTTTTGTTTAACTTTTAAATCAATTAAAGCTCCTAACACCATGTTTCCTGAAATTCCTGCATTTTGAGGATCAATTATAACTACCATTTTTCACCATAATATTAATTTGCTTAAAAAATTGTTTTTTAACTTAATAGCTCTTATCAGATCTTAATGTGATTTACATAAATTCAGGTGCTTCCACTCCTAAAATAGCTAAAGCATTTTTAATTGTAATCATTGTTTTATTGACCAACAGTAATCTTGCCAATTCATTTTCATCACCTATAACCCTTTGTGATTTATAAAACTTGTTAAATGTTGTGGCAAGGTCTTGAGCATAATGAGCTATTAAATGAACACGAAGGATTTTTAATGATTCTTCAACAACAAGAGGGAATTTAGCAAGCAATCTTATTAAATCAATTTCAGATTTATCCAAGTTCCAATAACCAATTTCTGCTAACGAAACATTTAAATCTCCATTAATGTATCTATTTGATTTTTTAAGTAATTTACATCCACGTGCATGAGCATATTGAATGGAAACACAACCCTTTTCAAAACTTAATGCATCGTCCCACTTAAATTTAATATGTTTTTCTGGTGAAAGTTTAGCTATATAATATCTAATAGCTCCAATTCCTATTATTTGAGATATTTTATCAATGTCTTTAGAACTTAATTCAGGTCTTCTTTGTTTTAAATCTTCATAAGAACGCTTAATAGCTTCATCAATTAAATCATCGGATGATATAAATACTCCTCTTCGAGTTGACATAGACCCTTCTGGTAAAGTTATAAACTCATAAAATATGGCTTCTGGAGTTTTTTCATTTAAAATTTCTAATCCAGCAACGATTTGTCTAAAAGCTAATTTATGGTCTGAACCAAGAATATCAATTATTAAATCTCCAAGTTGGGATTTGTTGATATGATAAGCTAAATCTCTTGTTGAATAAAGTGAAGTTCCATCAGAACGTTTTAAAACAAGTTCTTTATCTATTCTAAAATCTTTTTCAAGATCCAAGTATAAAACTTCGTCTTCTTTTGTATAACCAGAATCAATTAAAGAATTAATAACCTTATCCACATCACCATTGCGAACAAATTGTCCTTCCCATACAAATTCGTCATGTGTTATATTTAAGTTTAATAGTGTTTCTTTTACACCATTTAAACAATAATTAACATACTGTTCAAATACCTTATTTAAGTTAGGATCTTTTCCAGATTCATAATTTTTAATAAGCATATCAACCTTATTTTTAAGTTTTGGATTTTCATTTAATTTTTGGTTGACTTGAAAGTATAAATTACCAATTTGATGGTCAATTTTCAGAGAATTCTCTTCATCAATTTTTAAATTAAGTTCATTAACCCCAAAAACAATCATGGCTATTTGTCTACCCATATCATTAACATAATACTGAGTTACAACATCATTTCCACTTACTTTAAGAAGTCGACTTAAACAGTCCCCCAATATTCCATTTCTAATATGTCCTATATGAAGTGGACCATTAGGATTAGCAGATGTATGTTCTAAAATAACTTTCAAATTTGTTGACTTAAGATTTCCATAATCCTTATTAATATTAATTAAAAATTCTTTAGAAAATTTATTGTAGTCAATGAAAAAATTTATGTATGGTCCTTTGATTTCAACTTTTTTAAAAGATTCACCATAATTTAATTGCTTAACAATCATTTGTGATATTTCAACTGGAGATTTTTTTAATTTTTTAGCTAATTCAAATGATAATGTTGAAGTTAAATCTCCCATATTATAATCAGGTGGAAATTCAATTTTTATTTCGTCTATGATTTCTAAGTTTAAGTTCTTAAGACCATCTCTTAATATTTCTTTAGATTCTTCAATAATTTTATGATACATATTCTTCCACTGGATAATTTAGATTAAAGATAAGAATGAGGGTTTAAAATAGATTAATTTTTTATTTTTAAATATATGTTTTGTAAAATTAAATTTTTCAGTTAAAATTTGAGTTGGATTTTCATGAAAATTTTATTTTAATTAAAATTGTTAATTATTGAATTATAGTAATTAAACAAATTACTTATTTAAATAAACATATTATAATAATTAACATTAAAAAATAACAAAAATATAAAACTTAAATCATGTTTAAAGAAATATTTCATTAAATGCTATTTCCAAAAACATTTATTTGACAATGTCTAAATCTTTACTGATGACAATTTTTATTAATATTAATGAGGATATTAATATTCTGTTAGAAATAATATGTTAGAAATAATACCCTCAATTAAAAATGTGTTAGATGAACTATTTAAATCTTCCTTATTTTTTGAAGATTATGTATGTTATTTAAAAAATACTCAATTGTCAAAAATTGGCTTATTAAATTCATTACTTAAAACATTTTTAATTCACTATCTCTCTTCATTAGCACAACGATTTGAAAATTTCATCTAAGCTATTTAAAGATTCCTTAGTTACACTGTTAACAATAGAATTAATGATTTTAAGGATAGTTTTAACTTCGAAAGAAGAAAAATAGCTATGATCATACACAATATTTATTATCAAAAATTCTTTGCTACTTATAACACGAATAAATAACTCATTTTTTCTAAAGAAATCAGATAATTCAGCAGTATACTCAATAGAAGAGTGTATATATTGATCATCATGATTCTTTTCAACATTATTAAAATCATATACAATTCTGGGAGGATCTATTTTATCAAAGAACTCCATGAATTTTTCAAATAAATCATTTGGCTTGTATTCAATCCCCATTAGAACATTATCAGTCACATATTTTAAATAATCTTCAATTGAATTATTAATATTTAGATTAAAAAATAAAGGGATATTATAACAGAATAAACCAAAAGTATTTAAATATTCTGTCTTATAACGACCATTAAATATATATTCTAAGCATATATTTTTCTTATCCATAAATTTACTTAAAGCTAAAACAGTAAAAGCTAAAAACAAATGATTATAATTAACATTGTATTTTTTGAGAATTGCATCTATCAATTCATTTTTATCAATTTTTATGTATTCACTGACACTATTTTTTTGATGTTGTGTGGGAGGCAATGTCTTTTTAATCAACTTCAAATAATTAAATAATGGTTTTTCAAGATAATTTTTAGCTTTATCCATGTTTTCTTTTTTATTAGATAGTAAATCCATAGAATAATCAATATAATCAAATTTTTTTTCCAATGAACCACCATGATATATATGAAGCAGATCATCAAAAAAGATTCCCAACGAGTACCTATCAATTAGTATATGGTGAATATCACCTAAAAGAGTTACCTCATCATCGTATGCATAAATCTCAAAACGGAATAAAGGTCCTTTAAATAAATTAAAAGGCTTAACAAAATCCATCTTCACCTTTTTATCTACTTTTTTATAGTGTAACTCTATATCTAATTTGAAATCATCATATATACTATATACTTTATTTTTAACCATTGTAAAATGTGTTTTAAGAATATTATTAATCTCAATAACCTCAATCAAACTTTTTTTCAATAAGGAAGCATCAAGACCCATAAAAACAACACTAAAAGCACTCAAACTATAATCTGTCTTGTTATAATAGTCATAGTTGAATATGTAATTCATTTGTTGTGGTGTTAAAGGATAGTGCTGTTTATTAGTCATTTTACTTTTATCCATACTAATAGTATCTGATGGAGTAAGGTATTGTCTTTTTATGTTATAAAGTTTATTTACTAACTCTTTCAGTGATTCCTTATATGTATCTATAAACTTTTCTTGGTTTTCTTTTGATAAATAAGAAGATATAAAAAATGATAATTCACCATCTATAATACCGCCATTTATTGATATTACATCTTCCATTTTGTTTTTACTTGATATAGGATCTCCTTGTATATAATTTATTATATCAAAAGGATTGTCTGGTTTTGTTTTTGTAAAATCTCCTAAATAGTTAAATAGAATAAGTGGAAGGGTGTTATTTGAATAGGAAAAGGTGTTACCAAATGTTATCCCATCATCTTTTATATTTCTTATCTCTTCTTTTGTATTTATAAGAGTATTTATTATATCTGAAGATGATTTTAGTTTTTGAGGATGTATAGTAGTAAACCAACCTATAGTATTGTTTATATTTATCTTAGGGTTTATTGATTGTCTTCCATGAGATTCAAGTTTTACATAATTTGTATTTTCCTTTGTTATCTTTCGTAGGGATTGGGATAGAGGGGTTAGTAATATATCATTTATTTGAGTGTTATATCTATTGTTTACTTTTAGAAGTTTGTTAGTTACATCTTTATCAAAAGATATTGTTTTATGTAATAAAGTATTTGTTTTATATTCCTCTATCTTTTTATTATACTGTTTCACATATTCTATAATAGGAGTAAAATAATCTATTTGATTATTTTTCTTTGAATATTTATCTAATGCTTTCTGAAATTGTCTATAACTGGTTTGTTTTTCGCCTAATATAGTAGTTGAGTAATCATTTGTATTATCTTTATAATATATCTGTTTTAAATCTTTTGATATTATTCTCCATGATACTGCATCTATTATAAGATGATGAAAAGTTAAATGAAGCAAGTATTTATCATTATCTTTTATCAAGGTTATCTTATATAACTCATTTGCTTTATTTATTCGTAAAGATGATTGAACTTTTGTAAGCTGAGTTTCTAATTGTTGTTTTTTCATATTAGTTGCATCTATAGTTCCTATATTTAATGATGAAACCATATTACCATCATAAAATCCTTTATAAATACCTTTATCTTGCATATAATATGTTCTTAACATATCATGATGATTGATTAACTTTATAAGAGACCTGTTTAGTTTATTTATATCTATATCCTTTGGTAAAGACAATACAAAAGATTGATTATAATAGTTTTTATCCTTTATATTATTGAAAAAATATTGCTGTATTGGTAAAAAAGGAACATTTCCTTTTAAAATACCTTGCTCACTTATTGTATCCACTTTTGTATTTTCAATTTTCTTTGATATATTTCTTATTGTTTTACCCTCAAAAATATCTTTTACAGATACTTGTCCATTTAATTGTTTAGCAATACTATTTACTAACATTATCGCTTCTATAGAATCTCCTCCAAGATAAAAAAAGTTATCATCTATTGATATCTTCTCTCCTTTGATATTTAGAATAGAGGAAAATATGTCTAAAAGATTTTCTTCAAGGAGAGTTGAAGGTTTGATAATTTGTTTATTTTTGTTTATATCAATATCAGGTAATTTATTCTTATCTACCTTACCACTTGTATTCAGTGGCATTCTATCTATTTGCTGAATAATTGAAGGAACCATATAACTAGGAAGTAATTTAGATAAGTTATCCATTACATCCTCTTGTTTTACATCTCCCACATAATAAGTAATTAAATGATTATCTTTTGAGATAGTTATTGAGTTTTTAATGTTTTTTATCTTTTGTATATTAGAATCTATTTCATTTATCTCTATTCTAAACCCTCTTATCTTCACCTGATTATCTTTTCTTCCAATGAACTCTATTTGATTATCCCTGTTTATTCTTGCTAAATCCCCGCTCTTATATAGTTTGTTATTTATGTTTAGTTTTCTTTGTTCTTGTGTTTGATATGGGTTAGGTATGAACTTTTCTTGTGTTAAAGTTTTATTGTTTATATATCCTCTTGATAATCCTACTCCCCCTATATGTATCTCACCAATTGCTCCTTTAGGGATTAAATTTAGGTTAGAGTCTAGTATGTATATGGAGGTGTTATCTATAGGCAGACCTATTATGTTTTCCTTGTCTTGTTTGTTATATACATAAGTAGTTGTTATATCTGTTGTCTCTGTTGGACCATAAGTGTTTATTAGAGTATAGTTATTATTTATATGTTTATCTATTATTGGTTTGGTTAGTGGTTCTCCAATTGAACTCAATCTTTTTAAAGAGAGAACTAAGGATAAATCAATTGCATCTATTAAAGATGGTGTCATCTCTATATGGGTTATATTATTTTTATTTATATATTCTATAAAACTTTGTATATTAGTATAGTGGTCATCAGATGACATAATAAGTTCATTACCAGTAAACAAAGGTAGGAATAATTGTTTTACATGTATATCAAATACATAATTAGCGAAGAATAAAATTTTCTCATTCTTCTTTGAAAGCCCATATCTTTTTAATAAGGATTGGAATAGATTCCCTACTCCCCTATGTTCAACCATAACTCCTTTAGGATTTCCTGTTGTTCCTGATGTATAGATTACATAAGCAAGATTATTAGGTGTTGTTTTAGTTATTGGATTATCTATATTTGAATTAGCCTTAAGTATCTTATCTACTTTATCATCATCAAGTAAAAGTAAAGAATTAGTATCTTCCACAATATAATCTATTCTATCCTTTGGATTACTTGGAGATATAGGAACATACCCTGCTCCTGACTTTAAAACACCTAAAATTGCTATAATCATATTTTCAGATCTATTCAAAAGTAAAGATATAAGATCATCAGGTTTCACCTCATAATTATCTATTAGATAGTTTGCTACTATGTTAGCCTTATTGTTTAGATCCTCATAGGTTAAAGAGATATCATTATAAACAAGAGCAACATTGTTAGGAGTTTTATCTGCTTGTTTTTCAAATAGATGTTGTATTGTTTGAGGAGTATAAGGATTAGATAAAGAATTGTCAAATGAAGAGATAAGTTTAGTTTTATCTTTTA
>JAITPS010000199.1 GCA_031289325.1 Candidatus Methanovirga meridionalis | reverse complement strand
GTAAATTATTTGATTGTAAATTATTTGATTGTAAATTATTTGATTGTAAATTATTTGATTGTAAATTATTTGATTGTAAATTATTTGATTGTAAATTATTTGATTGTAAATTTATCAATAGTTTATAAAAAAATTGTATAGTAATTTTGATAAAGTTTTTAATAAATGAATTTTTTAAAAATAAATATCATTAAAATATGTTTATTTAAAATTATTTATATTAATTAAAATAAATTTATATTAATTAAAATTATAGTTATCCTTTTTAAAAATGAAGAAATAAAAATTATTATTTAAAAAATTATTATTTAAAAAATTATTATTTAAAAAATTAATTTAATTTTAATTGAAATTTTTAAAAGCATGAATTTTTAAAAATGAGTGATTAATTAAAAACATTTTTCCACCTATTATATATTATAAACATTAAACATTTTTCCATAAACATTTTTCCATCTATTATATATTATAAAAATTATTCATAATTATTATAACTTTATATTATAAATTTAATCTTATTATTATTTATATAATTTAAGATAATAAATATCATTTAAGATAATAAATAGCATAATGACGATTCAAATTTTAGACGATTCAAATTTGATTAAAAATTCTAATTAAAGGTTTCAAATAAAGAAAAAAAACTATTGATATATGATGCTTTACTAAAACAAGATGAATAAATATTACTATGGATTATAACGACTACAAAATTACGTTTAAATGAAATTAAAGGAAGAAATTAAGTTTTTTTCAAGAATGGAAAGATGAAACATCTGAAAGAGCTGAAGCTCAATCATTTCGGAATGATTTTTTTAACATATTTGGCGTTTCAAGAAGAAGAATAGCTACATTTGAAAAACATGTTAAATTAGGGGATGGAAATGGATTCATAGACCTTTTTTGGAGTGGTACTTTAATTGCAGAACATAAATCAACAGGAAAAAACTTAGATACAATAATTTTTAAACTAAAGAAAAACTTCGTTTTTCTAATTGAACAAGTTCAATAACGAAATTTTTTAAGTTACACCATGAATATTATTTTAAGTTACACCATAAATATTAAATTTTTAATTAAATAAATTATAATTATTATTTTTAAAAATAAAAATTATTATTTAAAAAACTAACTTAATATTAATTCAAAAATCTTAAGCAAGTAAATAAATTCTCCTAAGTTAAAAATAAATTTTTAACAATAAGATATTTGAATAATGATTAATTATAAACATTTTTTATATCACTATAGTTAAGAATTTACGATATAGTTAAAAATAATGTCTTATTTCACATGAATAGCTATTTCTATATGTGTATATCCATACAATTTTATTAATTTTTCCAATTAAAAAGTAATTGTTGTTCACTCTCTATAGTATTGGTTATTATACTTATTATTCATGAGATAAGCATTAATTTAAGAAATTTTTCAGTTTCAGAAAAAATAATTATCACCCAGCTTCTTTAATAATCTATCAATTTAAAACTATCAATTTAAAAATTTAGTATATTTTAAATATTTTCCATTAACTTTATATATTAAAAAAAACAAAGTTTTACTAAATTTAGTTAAACCTTAATTTTTGGTTTCAATTGTATATAATACTAAAATTTTTAAATATTCAATTAACTGTAATTTATATTATTTAAAAGTCATTGAGGTTAAAATATGATAAAAGGTTCAAATATGATAAATAAAGATGAATTCAGTGTTATAAAGGGTTTAAATGAGCTTAAAACTGAAGAAGAAGGAACAATTATTTCTTATAATGATAGTGGCGAGATTGAATTAAAAAGACATCTTTTAGGAATGGGATTTGTTAAAGGATCCAAAATAAAATTAGAAAAAATTGCACCCTTAGGAGATCCTATTAAAATAAGAATAAAAGGATACTCAATAAGTCTTAGAAAAAATGAAGCAAAAAATATAAAAATTGGACTAAACTAATTTAATTAAGTGGCTTATATTTCAATTTAATTATTAAAATTATATTTAATTAGATTTTGAGTTGAAAGTCAAGCATGATATGAACTTTCATAAAGTTAAATTTTGAAAAGGTATAATGAGTAAAAAGACATAATGAGGAAAGATACATGAAAATTAAAGTAGGATTTGCTGGAAATCCAAATGTTGGAAAAACTACCTTATTTAATTATTTAACTGGGTTACGACAACATGTTGGTAATTGGCCAGGGAAAACAGTGGAAAAGGCAGAGGGTCACTTAAACTTTGATGGTAATCGTATAGATATTATTGATCTTCCTGGAAATTATGCATTAAGTGCTCATTCAATTGAAGAAATTGTATCACGAGATTTTATTGTTGATGAAAGTTCTGATGTGATTGTCAATGTTTTAGATGCTAATAACTTAGAGAGAAACTTATATCTTACAAGTCAAATGATGGAACTTGGAACAAACTTAGTTATAGCTATTAATATGAATAAGTTTGCTAAAAAAAGGGGTTACCAGATTGATATAGAAAAATTATCTCTTTTGTTAGGAGTTCCTGTACTTGAAATTGAAGCCAATGATGGTAGTGGAAAAGAAGAATTATTAAAAACAATAGAAAAAGCTAAGGAAAATCCTATTGATAGTAGTGAGAAATTGGTGTATGGAAGTGAGATAGCTGATCATTTATCAGAACTTCAAAAAATCATTGAAGAAGATAAAAATTTATTGGATGTTCCTTCATCATGGACAGCTATTAAACTTTTAGAAAATGATAAAATAATTATAGAAAAAGTTAAAAAGTCATTTATTAAAGATAAAATATTCAATGAAGTAGAAAAAGTTAGTAAACACTTTCGTCATGTGTTTAATGAAAGTTCAGAAGAGGTGATTGCTAACTATAGATATGCTTTCATTGATGGATTGTTAAATGAAGCTGTAACTCGACCAGAAGTTGAAGTTCCAACAATAACAGAAAAAATTGATAAATTTGTTTTAAACAGGATTTTAGGACTTCCAATATTTTTAATTATAATGTGGTTAATTTTCCAAATAACTTTTGCCATAGGAACACCATTACAAGAACCTTTTAACTACTTATTTGGTTTTATTGGCGAATTAGTTTCAGGACTTTTAGGAGAGAATATTTTTTCTTCATTTATTGTTGATGGTTTAATCAATGGTGTTGGTGGAGTTCTTGTATTTATACCAATAATATTTTTAATGTTTTTAATGATCAGTATTCTTGAAGATTCAGGTTACTTAGCAAGAGCAGCATTTGTTATGGATAGAATTATGCATAAATTTGTAGGTTTACATGGTAAATCCTTTATTCCAATGATTTTAGGTTTTGGTTGTGGTGTTCCTGGAATAATGGCTACGAGAACTATGGAACATGAAAGAGATAGAATACTTACCATGTTATTAATACCATTCATGTCATGCACAGCAAGATTACCAGTTTACACACTTTTTGTTGCGGCATTTTTTACTGCTTATCAAGGAGAAGTTATATTTTCACTTTATTTAATTGGAGTAATTGTAGCTATTATAGTTGCAACCATTCTTAAAAGAGTTTTATTTAAAGGGATCACAAGTCCTTTTGTTATGGAGTTACCCACATATAAATTACCTTCTCTTAAAGGTGTTTTAATCCATACTTGGGAGAAAACTTATGGATTTATTAGAAAGGCAGGTACTATAATTCTTGCAGCTTCTGTGATAATATGGATATTAAGCAGTTTTCCAGCAGGTGTAGAATATGGATCACATGAAAGTGCAATTGGACAAATTGGAAATTTTGCATCTCCAATATTTGAACCACTTGGTTTTGGTTATTGGCAACCAACTGTAGCATTAATTTTTGGTGTTGTAGCTAAAGAAGTGGTTGTTTCAACATTTAGTTCTTTATTTGGAGTAGTTGAAGATGGTTCAGGAATAGGATTAGCTCTACAAGGTATATTTACCCCATTAACTGCTTTTACTTTCTTAGTGTTTATATTGTTGTATGTACCGTGTTTTTCATTTTTGGCTACTGTAAAAAAGGAATCTAATTCATGGAAATGGCCTGCAATTTTATTGGGTGTCACTGTAATAACTGCATATATTGTATCTTTCATTGTTTACAATGTAGGACGTCTTATAGGATTTCAGTGATATCTTCATTATAGTAAGGTTTTCTATTATTAATACCTTTTAGAAATAGTTCTTCAAGTTTTTCTTTAGAAGAATTATTTCTAATGTATTTAATAATGTTAACTAAATTATCATTTTTAAGTAAACAAGGTTTAATAAAGCCTTCAGGAGTAATTCTAAGTCGAGTACAATTCTTACAAAATTTGGTGTTATCCATAGGTTTTACAATTTCAACTTCACCACCACCAATATAATATTTTTTTCTATCCTGCATAAACCTTCTTGTCTTAACATTATCAGCTAATTTTTCAAATTTATCCTCAAGAGAGTTCATATTAAAATGATACTTATCATATAAATTATTATAATCTGATTTCATTAACTCAATTAACTGAAGTATTAAACCATTATCCCTGCAAAATTTAAACATACTACATATTTCATTATTATTTATATTATTCATAACCACCATATTAATTTTTATAGGATAAAGACCTAAGTTAGCCACAGATAATATTCCATTTTTAACATTATCTAAAGATTGTGTACTTTTTGTAATAAACTTATAAGTATCAGGATTCAATGTATCTAAACTAATATTAATTCGATTTAATCCAGCATCAATAAGGTCTTTTCCATATTTTTCTAATAAAACACCATTGCTTGTAATTGAAATATCTTTAAAGTTAAGTGATGAAGTTTTCTTAATTATTTCAACAATATCATCCCTTACAAGTGGTTCTCCGCCAGAATATCTTATTTTCTTAATACCCAACTTTTTAGCTATCTTAAGTATTTGATAGATCTCATCAGGACTCATTTCTGATTTAGAAAGTAACATTCCATCATGGTGACAATAAATACAATCAAAATTACATCTATTAGTTAAAGAAATTCTAAGTGAAATTATAGGGCGATTAAAGCCATCTATTATCTTTTTATTATCATGATCAGTCTTAGAATTATTATAATCATTATTCAACATATTGTTTCACAAAAATAACTTATAAAAATAGTATAGATTATTAAACCTTAATTATTATAATTAAGTTATTATATACATTTTATTCTATAAATAATCTTTTTAAACTATAAATAATCTTTTTAAAGTTTAAATTTTTAAAGTTTAAATTGCTTAAAAATTATTTTCAAAGAAAACTTAAACAATGAAAGGATTAATTTTTTATTAATTTTTTATTAATTATTTATTAATTATTTATTAATTTTTTATATATTATTTGATATATAGGGGATGAACAATGTTTTCCATCTTTATTTTTATTTTATTGGAATAAATTTCTGGAATAATTTTCTTTTATTTTAACTTTAATTCTATCAAAAATAGATTTTTATTTATTTACTTAGTTTTAATTTATTTATTTAGTTTTAATTTATTCATAGTGTTTGACAATGATTTCAATTTAAACATGAACTATTTCAACTATTTATCATATTCTTAGATATTATAAGTATTTATATATTGTTTGTTAAGGTGTTTGATTATCATGAAAAATCCAAGATAGTTGAATTGATGTTTAACTTATTTTAAGAACTATTTTATGATAATTTTGAAAAGTACAATAGATAATTTCTTCAAATTCAAAATTATAACTTAAATACTTCCAAATTTTTAAATAGAATCAATATAATATAAATTAAAATTTGAATTCTATTTAATTAAAATAAACATTTTTAAATTCTATTTAATTAAAATAAACATTTTTAAATCTTCTGAATTTAAAATCAAAGCTATATGCATCGACTAAAAATTTTACTTTGAATTTTAATTGTTTAAAAACTGTCATTTTTTAATTTGAAGATCATAAAACTTTATTTTAAGAATTATCTTTCAAAAAATTTGTACTTTTAAAAAATATATAATATTTAGCGATAAATTATACTAAATATTCATGGAAATCCCGTTAATTTTTTATATTTTTCAGACATTTTGTTTATTTTAAAAAGTAATTAGTATCTGCTAATTTAATGATATATAATCTTTAAACTTTGAATAATAAATTTTATCAAATTATTTAATTTTAAATATTAATTTATAAAAATCCATAATTTTCAATTTTAAATAATATAAACATATTTTGATTAATATAACTAATTTTAAATAAATATATTTTAATAATATTCATTTTTAAAAAAATTATTTATTAAAAACTTTACCAAAGCTACTATAATTTATAAAAATCTATAATTTTCAATTTTAAATAATATAAACTTATTTTAATTAATATAACTAATTTTAAATAAATATATTTTAAATAAATATATTTTAATTTCATTTTTAAAAAAATTATTTATTAAAAACTTTACCAAAGCTACTATAATTTATATTTATTTTAAAAAATAAGTAATTTCAATACAAGTAAATTGTTTTCTAACTTAAATTTTCGATCGTTTAGTGTTATCGCCTTTTTCAATAGAATATACATTTTCACTGAAATTATTTGGTATTTATTAATATTATTTTTAAATAAATATAATTATTATATATTATATAGTTAATAGTAAGGATAAGCAATGCTGTCAATTTAAGAAAATTATTTTTTTAAATTTGGATTGAAATTAAAAATGGAGCTTGTACAAAGCAAAATTTTAGTAGAAATTTTAATCAAAAATTTTTAAGTATTTTTAGTTAATAATGAGCATACACTGTTGCTTATTTAAGCATTATATAATGTTTCTATGCTATATAAATTAGATTATTACTTAATTTATTATTTATCTTAATAGTTTATATAAATTGTGAATATCTTATCCTTTATAAACTTTACTAATTAATCTCAAGGGTAAACTTTATTATATATACCAAATAAATTAGAATTCGTATACCAAAAATTAGGTTATATTGTAAATTTTCTTTATGAATAATTCAATAGATACCTAAATTTAACAATTCCATCTTAAAATTTAATTTCTGGGTTGTATGGTATATTTATTAACTATATTTAGTTAGGAGGGAAAAAATGGCGAAGTTTGATGATAAAGTCGATCTATACGACGACAGAGGTAAAGAAGTTGAATCTGATGTACCTATAGAAGCATTAAGTCCACTACATAATCCTGCAATTAAAAGTATCGTGAATGGTATTAAAAGAACTGTAGCTGTAAACTTAGAAGGTATAGAAAATGCTTTGAAAACTGCGAGTGTCGGTGGAAAAGCTTGTAAGATTTTAGGAAGAGAATTAGACCTTGATCTTGTAGGAAATGCTGGTGCTCTTGCAGAGTCAGTCAAAGATATGATTCAGGTAACTGAAGATGATGATACAAGAGTAGAACTCTTAGCTGGTGGAAAAAGAATTTTAGTTCAAATTCCAAATGCAAGATTAAATGTTGCAGCAGAATATTCTGTATCTACATTAGCTACATCTACTGCTTTGGTACAATCTATTATCAATCAGTTTGATGAAGTAGATATGTATAATGCTAATATGGTAAAAGCTGCAATTTTAGGTAGATATCCTCAATCTGTTGATTATATGGGTTCTAACCTTGCAACTATGTTAGATATTCCACAAAAGCTTGAAGGTGCAGGTTATGCTTTAAGAAATATCACAGCTAACCACATGGCTGCTGCTACTTTAAAAAATACTTTACAAGGAACAGCACTTTCTTCTATTTTAGAACAAACTGCTATGTTTGAAATGGGAGATGCTATTGGTTCATTTGAAAGATTACATTTATTAGGTTTAGCTTATCAAGGTATGAATGCAGATAATTTTGTTTTAGATTTAGTCAATGAATCTGCTAAAGAAGGAACCATTGCTAACATAATCAATGGAACTGTTGAGAAAGCTTCAGCTGATGGTGTAATTAAAGTAGAAAAAGATCTCAATGGATTCACTGAATATGCTGCTAATGATTTAGCAAAATGGAATGCATATGTTGCTGCTGGTTCAGCTGCTGCTGTTATGGTAAATGTTGGTGCTGCAAGAGCTGCTCAAGGTGTACCTTCCAGTATTTTGTATTTCAATGACTCAATTGAATTTGCAACTGGTCTTCCAGGTGTAGATTTCGGTAGAGGTGAAGGTGTAGCTGTAGGATTTTCATTCTTTAGTCACTCTATTTATGGTGGTGGAGGTCCTGGTCTATTTAATGGTAATCACATTGTTACAAGACACAGTAAAGGATTCTGTATCCCTTGTGTTGTAGCTGCGATGTGTTTAGATGCAGGTACTCAACTTTTCTCACCAGAAGCCACTTCTGGATTAATTAAAGAAGTATTTAGTACAGTAGATGAATTTAGAGAACCACTCAAATATGTTGCAGAGGCAGCTGCCGATATTAAAGGCCAAATCTAACTAATCTCAAATAAAAATCTAATGAATCTTAGAGGAAAAAAACATGGATTTACAAGTGTTTCCACATAGGATTTTAGGTTCAGATAGAACAGAAATGTTGTTAAATGAAATTGAAGCCCTTGATGGTGTTAAAAGAACTGTTATTCAAGGTCCACGACTTCCACCTGAAGATCCTAATGAAAATCCAAAATATGGTGAAAGAAGAGTTATAACTGTTAATGGTAAAGAAATTGATCTTAAAATAAAAACAGGTCGTATTTTTATTGATATTTCTAATGACTTTAATATTGTTGAAGTTAAAGATAGTATCCATGAAATATGTAAAGAATTATTACCATTTGGCTTTGATATTGATATTGGGAAATTTATTAGAACTCAAAAAACTGTTACTGATAGCATTAAGTATGGTAATAAGAGTATTCCCGATGAATTAATTGGGATGACTGATCAATCTGCAAAGCTTAAAGACAGAGTGACTATTTTTAAAAAAGATTAAACCATATTTGGTTTTATTAGCTTTAGGTTATAGATATTAAGGTATCATATAAACTTTGATTATTTAGTAGCACAATATAAAAATAAATGATATTATGATTGGAAAATCTACTCATGTTGTTGATTGTAGAGAAACAATGGGTCTTGGTGAAGGTGGAGGAATTGCCCAAAGAGGTACATTTGCTGAATGTGGAGCAGATGTATTAGCTATTGGAATGTCTCCAGGTAAAAGACATATTACAAAACCAGTTTGTGAAATTACTTTTGCTCTTCGTGAAGCCAATGTTTTAACAAGTACAATGATATTAAATGCTGGTGCTGGTGTTCCAGGTGATGTTCCTCATGTAGGTGGAGGAAGTCTATTTGGATTAACAGAAAAAGAAATTCTTCAAATGAATAGATTTAAACTTCTTGTAATACATTTAGGTGGAGTTAGAAATCATCTTATTTACAAGGCAAGGCTTATCTTAAGAAATACAGACAGACCTTGTGTAATTATTTGTGAATATCCTGTTGATTTTGAAGACTTTGCTAAAATAGGTGTTAGAACATCTAAAGTTATGCCCGATGATGTAAAAACTAAAGGTCAAATTTTTAATATGGTTACTGGTGTTATTAGAGGGGAAACTTGCTCTCAAGAGAAATTAGATGAGATTATTAGAAAAGTTAAATTAGCATTAGGAGGTGCATGATTTATGGCACAATATTATCCAGGAACTACACAAGTTGCTCAAAATAGAAGAAATTTCACAGACCCTACTTACAAATTAGAAAAACTAAGAGAAATTTCTGATGAGGGTGTAGTAAAAATATTAGGTCACAGAGCTCCAGGTGAAGAATATAAAAGTGTTCACCCACCATTAGATGAAATAGATGAGCCTGATGATCACATTAGAGAAATTGTTGAACCTATCGACGGTGCAAAAGCTGGTGATAGAGTAAGATACATACAATTTGTAGATTCAATGTATTTTGCTCCAGCTCAACCTTATTTAAGATCAAGATCTTACTTAAACAGATACAGAGGAGTAGATGCTGGTACATTATCTGGTAGACAGATTATAGAAGCAAGGGAAAGAGATTTAGAAAGAATTTCTAAGGAATTAATAGAAACTGAATATTTCGACCCTGCAAGAACAGGTATCAGAGGAAAATC
This sequence comes from Candidatus Methanovirga meridionalis, assembly GCA_031289325.1. GTDB lineage: Archaea > Methanobacteriota > Methanobacteria > Methanobacteriales > Methanobacteriaceae > Methanovirga > Methanovirga meridionalis. The sequence goes on along the minus strand of JAITPS010000199.1, from coordinate 2,360 downwards.
CGTTCATGGTCACTCTTTAAGACTTGATGAAAATGGTGTAATGTTTGACATGCTCAGAAGACAAGTTTTCAACAAAGAAACTGGTAAAATTGAAATGGTAAAAGATCAAATAGGTAAAGAACTTGATGAACCTGTTATTCTTGGTGAACCATTAGATGAAAAAACTTTAAAAAGTAAAACCACAATTTACAGAATAGATGGTGAAGCTTATAAAGACGATAAAGATGCTGTGGAAATTTTACACAAAATCCATGCTACAAGATCCGAAGGAGGATTCTGCCCTGAATAAGGGAGGTAATTATTATGGCTGATAAAAAGTTCTTAAAAGCATTAACAGAAAAATTTAAAGAAGACCCTAAAGATGAAAACACCACCTTTTATAACTTAGGTGGATGGAAACAATCTGAAAGGAAAACTGAATTTTATAATGCAGGTAAAGAAATAGCTGCAAAAAGAGGAATTCCTCAATACAACCCAGATATAGGTTCTCCATTAGGTCAAAGAGCATTGATGCCTTACCAAGTATCAACTACAGATACTTTTGTTGAAGGTGATGATTTTCACTTTGTTAACAATGCAGCGATTCAACAATTCTGGGATGATATTAGAAGAACAGTTGTTGTTGGTTTAAACACAGCACACACCGTTCTTGAAAAAAGATTAGGTATGGAAGTTACTCCAGAAACTATTACAAATTACTTAGAAACTGTTAACCATGCTATGCCAGGTGCAGCTGTTGTACAAGAACACATGGTTGAAACCAATCCTTCATTAGTTGCAGACAGTTATGTGAAAGTATTCACTGGTGATGATGAGTTAGCAGATGAAATTGACTCTGCATTTGTTTTAGATATTAACAAAGAGTTCCCAGCTGAGCAAGCTGAAGCTTTAAAAGCAGAAGTTGGGGATAAAATTTGGCAGGTAGTAAGAATTCCTTCTATTGTAGGAAGAGTCTGTGATGGAGGTACAACTTCCAGATGGTCTGCTATGCAAATTGGTATGTCCATGATTTCTGCTTACAACCAATGTGCTGGTGAAGGAGCTACTGGTGATTTTGCTTATGCATCTAAACATGCAGAAGTTATTCACATGGGTACATATTTACCTGTTAGAAGAGCAAGAGCTGAAAATGAACCTGGAGGTATTCCATTTGGGTACATGGCAGATATTTGTCAATCCTCAAGAATCAACTCTGATGATCCTGTTAAAGTGTCCTTAGATGTTGTTGCAATGGCTGCTGCACTTTATGACCAAATTTGGTTAGGTTCATACATGTCTGGTGGAGTAGGATTTACTCAATATGCATCTGCTGCATACACTGATAATGTTCTCGATGACTTTAGTTACTATGGTAAAGAATATGTGGAAGACAAGTATGGTGGATTAACTGAAGCTCCTAACAACATGGACACTGTTTTTGATGTTGGTTCTGAAGTTACATTCTATGGATTAGAACAGTATGAAGAATATCCTGCTTTACTTGAAACTCAATTCGGTGGTTCTCAAAGAGCTTCTATTGTTTCAGCAGCTGCTGGTATTTCAACCGCTTTTGCAACTGGAAACTCTCAAACTGGTTTAAGTGCATGGTACTTGTCTATGTACTTACACAAAGAACAACATTCAAGATTAGGATTCTATGGATACGATTTACAAGATCAATGTGGTGCAGCTAATGTATTTTCTATAAGAAATGATGAAGGTTTACCTGTTGAATTAAGAGGACCAAACTATCCTAATTATGCAATGAATGTAGGTCACCAAGGTGAATATGCAGGTATTGCTCAAGCTCCTCATGCAGCAAGAAAAGATGCATTTGCATTTAATCCATTGATTAAAATCGCATTTGCAGATAAAAACTTAAGCTTTGACTTCTCTCAACCTCGTGCTGAAATTGCAAAAGGTGCATTAAGAGAATTCATGCCTGATGGTGAAAGATCTTTAATTATACCAGCTAAATAGGTATTTTAATACCTATTTATTTTTTATTTTTTTTTAAAATGATTATAAAATAATTAAAGCTATTAAAGCGAGTTAAAATATTCTCATTTAAAAATAAAATATGATTAAATAAATATTTGATTAAAATGGAAATTAAAAAAATAGATATTTTTAATGGTATTAATTAAAAAAATAGATATTGAATAATTAAATGATTACATTTAAATATTAAAAAATTATAATTAATTAACATTAATTGCTAAAATTTAATTACTTAATTTATTTGTAATATAGAGAAAATGATTAATTAAAAAAATTAGTTATTAATTAAAAAAATTAGTTATTAATTAAAAAAATTAGTTATTAATTAAAAAAATTAGTTATTAATTAAAAAAATTAGATATTAATTAAAAAAATTAGTT
>JAITPS010000169.1 GCA_031289325.1 Candidatus Methanovirga meridionalis | reverse complement strand
TATAAACAAAATTTAAATAATATAAACAAAATTTAAATAATATAAACAAAATTTAAATAATATAAACAAAATTTAAATAATATAAACAAAATTTAAATAATATAAACAAAATTTAAATTAATATTTTTTAATAATATTTAATTTTAAAAAAAAATATTTATTAAGAACTTATATCAAATTCACTATAATATTAATAATTTTAAATCACTATCTTTCAATTATCTTTCAATAATAACTTATTTTTAAAAAAATTATTTATTAAGAACTTTAACAAAACCACCACACTTATCATAAACAGATAAATTTTTTATCCAATAATATCTTTTAAATTATTATTTTCCTTTCTCTTTTCCTTTTTCAGCACCTTTTTCAGCAAAATACAACGGATCTGGTTGATTTAAATACCAATCTTGATATGCGATTCCAGTTTTTTCAATCATGATTCTTTGATATGAAGTATTTTTAAGTGCTTGTAGAAGGAAATTACCATAAGCAATAGAACCAGAGTATCCAATTTGAGCAGATTGTATTGTTGGATCCCCTCTTACAGCATGTAATCTTGCAACACTTGAATTAAGTTTCCAAGCTCCACCTTGTAATGGGCAAGTTAAAGCAATATCGGGATTCGTTTTATTAGTAATGTGTATCTGTTCACCAGATTGGAAAGTGTTGACCATTATATCAAAGTCACCAACAGTTTCTATAACCTCTTCAAGTTCATCCAATAAAAGTTCATCAAAATCTTGAGCCATTGCAGATGAAGCTTTAACACCTAACTCATCAAAATAAGGTAATTGGGTGATTAATCTACCTTGACCTAATGAACCAAGTAAATTAAGTTTATCTCCATCGTTAGATATTTTATTAAGTTTTTTAAATTCTTCTTTTAATGATTTTAATTTTGGAATCCACTTTTTATGTTCTTTGAAAATAAGTTTTTCTACTTCTTCCTCTTTACCTGTAAATTTCCCTATTTGACGAAGCCAATTATCAGTATTTTTAATACCAACAGGATTTGGATACATGAAATAAGGCACATCAAATTCTTGATAAAGACCTTTTGAAAGATAATCAGTGAATGTAGGACAAATCGGTGCTGTTACAGCTGCTTCTGCTAATTGTTCAAGCTGATCAACAGTTGAAAACTCTGGAATGAAATTAACTCTAAGACCAATTTCTCCAAGTAATCTTTGAACTTCTAATCTATCTTGCCATGTATAAGATAACATACTTGCAATGTTAACAAGATCATCTTGTTTTTTCTCTGGTTTCTTAACAAGATATTTTAGTACAGCATGCCAAAATGCATCGTAACCTGTTTGAATAATTCTTGACCTTACACCCTCACAATGTATAGGTACAATTGTGGCATTAACATCTTTTTGAATCTCAGAAACCGTTCCTTCAATATCTTCACCAATTATACCAGTAACACATGTAGTTAAAATAAATATTGCCTTAGGAGAATATCTTTCTTCTGCTTCTATTATCGCTTTGATTAATTTATCTTTAGCTCCAAATACTACATCATCTTCACTTAAATTAGTTGTCAACCAATGTAATTCATAATCAGATGGTCTTCCAAGTTCAGGAGGAATTAATCTAAAGTATTCATTAAATCCTAAAGCAGTTGAAGAACAACCAACAGGACCATTAAAAATTATTGCAGCATCTCTTATTGTAGCTACTCTCACAGCAAGGTAAAAGTTTAAAAGACAGCCTCCTGATTGTTGAAATTTACGATCACTGCATTTAAGATTTCCTGCTTTTGCATTTTCTAAAAGTTCTGATGCTTTTCCAAAGAATAAATTTATTCCATTTGCTCTTTGTTCTCTTGTAGGGCATGTATTTTTGCTAAGATCAATTCCAAAATCAGATTTCTCTTTGCATCCACATTTTTCTCCATTATTTTCTTTCATTTTTTATCTCCATTGATATTATCTCTATTAATAGATATTTTTATGAAAATAGGTATCAATTTTTTATAAAATAGCTATTGAGATAGTTTTTTCTGAAATAATAGTTCTTTTGGAAGTAATATTTTATTAAAACTAAGATTTCATTAAATTTTAAAGTCTCCTTCTTCTTCTTTTTTAAGTTCTAACAATTTATCAGACCATGATTCCGCCCAATTCTTAAGTTCATCACTTTCTAATGGTGAAGGAACATATTCTTCTTTATTGTTATAAATAGATTTTGCAAGTTCTCTGTAAACATCTGCTTGAATAGAGTCTGGATCAGATTCAATAGTTGTTTTACCTCTTAATTCAGCTTGAGTAACTGTAAGTGATCTTGGTACAAATCCAGTTATTGTACTTTTAGTTTGATCAGCAAAATCTTTTAAAATTTCTTTTTGTGCTGAAAAACTAATAGAATTTGCAATAATACCACTAAAAAGAGCTCCTCCTCCAGTTGAATATTTTTTTATACCTTTAAAAAGATTATTAGCAGCATAAATAGCCATAAAATCTGCTGATGAAACTGTATAAACTTGGTCTGCTACTCCTTCTCTTATAGGCATAGCAAAACCACCACAGACAACATCTCCAAGTACATCGTATAAGACAATATCTGGAGAATATTTTTCATAGACATCTTCCTGCTTTAAAAACTCTACTGCTGTAATTATTCCTCTTCCAGCACATCCTACACCAGGTTCAGGCCCTCCAGCTTCAACACAATAAATTCCATTGAATCCTTCAATTATCACATCTTCTACTTTTAAGTTCCCTCTTCTTTTACGCAATGATTCAAGTACTGTTGGTATTGATTTTCCACCAGTTAATGTATTTGTTGAATCACTTTTTGGATCACATCCCACTTGCATCACACTATATCCAGAATCGGACAATGCTGCACTAATATTTGAGGTGGTGGTTGATTTTCCTATCCCACCTTTTCCATAAATTGCAATTTCTTTTATTTTCTTCAAATTACTCAACCTTTAATATTTCTTTTTAATTTAAATTTTTTAATTAAAATCAAGTTTTTCACTAAACTTTTTTGAAGTTTTTATCCCAGTAAATATATTAATTTACCATTATTTAAGATATCATATTATTTAAGTCAATTTAAGTCATATAACAATTTTTATTTAATAATAAACTCATTATTACAAACTCATTATTATAAACTCATTATTTAATCCTAAATTATTTTATTATTTATCCTAAATTACTATTGATATCCTAAATTACTATTGATATTATTATTTAATCCTAAATTACATTCACATTATACCATCTTTCATATTATCTCCAAATTTTGAATATTTCATATTTCTTTTTTTAATAATTACAAAATTTCTTTTTTTAATAATTACAAAATTTCTTTTTTTAATAATTACAAAATTTCTTTTTTTAATAATTACAAAATTTCTTTTTTTAATAATTACA
>JAITPS010000113.1 GCA_031289325.1 Candidatus Methanovirga meridionalis | reverse complement strand
CGACTTTGAGCTGCAAGAAATTTCGCCCGACACCATCGTGTTCCGCATGTCGCCGCTCACCGCCAAGCGCGTGCCGGTGCGCGCCGACTTTCGCTTCTCCTTCGCCCCGCAGTACATGCAGCACGGCGAGCCAACGCTGGTGCCCGATAGCGTTACCGTGAGCGGCCCCGAAGAGGCGGTGCGCGAGGTGAGCGCCGTCTACACCACGCGCCTCGTGGAGGATGGCGTGCAGGCCGACATGGAGGGAAAAATTATGCTCGCCGTGCCCGACCAAACTTTTCTTTCGCACGTCAAGGTGGCCTACAACGTAAGCGTGCAGCGCTTCACGCAGGCCGTGCGCGAGCTACCCATCCGGCTGCTCTACGCGCCCGACTCGCTCAACATCGAGCTGCTGCCCGCCACCGCGCAGGTGTCGCTCTTCGTTACCCTGTCGGATTACTCGCGCCTCAACCACGAAGACCTGCAGCTCGCCGCCAGCTACCTCGACCTGCACAACAACCTATCGGGGCAGGTGCAGGTGAGCATGTACGCCCTGCCCGACTACGTGCTGTCCGCCTCCGTATCGCCCGAATTTGTTACCGTCATCATCTCCAAGTAGCCATGATGCGCGTGGGAATTACGGGAGGAATTGGCAGCGGAAAAACGCTCGTGTGCCGGGCGCTGCAGGCGCTGGGTGCTGCAGTTTTTTTTGCCGATAGCGAAGCAAAAAAATTATACCACGACGACGACAAGCTGCGACACCAGCTCATCAAAGCCTTTGGCAGCGCCATCTACAGCAGCAACGGCGAGCTGCAATCGCGGCAGCTGGCGCAAATAGTTTTTGGCGATGCCGAAGCTTTGGCCACGCTCAACGCCCTGGTGCATCCCGCCGTGGCGCAGCGGTTCGAGCGCTGGGTGGCGCAGCAAGCAGCGGTGCCCTACGTGGTGCAGGAGGCGGCGCTGCTGTTCGAGAGCAACGCCCACCTTCGGCTCCACAAAACCGTGGCCGTATGCGCCCCCAGCGAGCTGCGCATGGCCCGCGTGGTGCGGCGCGACGGATGCACCGAAGCCAACGTGCGGCAGCGCATGGCGCACCAGCTCACCGACGAGCAGCGCCTCGAATTGGCCGACTATCGCATCGTGAACGACGGTCTGCAGGCCTTGCTACCACAGGTGATTGCGCTACATGAGCAATTAAAAATTAAAAATTAAAAATTAAAAATTAAAAATTAAAAATTAAAAATTAAAAATTAAAAATTAAAAATTGTTAGACAAGCTCTAAAGAGTAAAAATCTCATTAATTTTATTTAAACAATCAAATTTACCTTAATATTCTTGTCCTGTTCTGGAAATGAATAGCTAAATCCAGTATATTCCCATTTAAAAATGCTGAAACTGATAAAATTACACTTCCAGGAATGATATAACAAGGAGTTCCCCTTTCAACTAAATATACATTTTTATTTCCTAATGCTGCACCAACCATAGCCCCAGCAATAATCCCTACTGATTCCATATCTTCAACTGTAGCTAAAACAACAGGGTCATCAGTTTCATTTGAAACAAATCCAACACCAGGAATTTCTTTTGTTTTGTTTTCTATCTTTTTAGAAATATCACTAAGACCATTCATTGAAGTTGCTGCTTCAATTGTAGAATTTGCAACATCTCCAACAAAATTTTCACCAGCATAGGTATCAAAGGCTAAAATTAATGCATCAGGATATCTATCTTGCTTTATTTTTGCTTCAGCATAGGAAATACCTTCACCTGCTTCTTCTTTGTTTTTAGAAATACCTTTCAAATCCCCAATATCCTCAGCACAATCTCTTAAAACATCAACTATACCATTATTAATATCTTCAACTAAATTATCTTCAACAAAAGCCGAAATAACAATATCATCACCAGTTATGTTTGTGAGTCCAACTTTTTCAGCCCCTAATTCTTTAATCCTATAAAGATTATCTTCAATATTCTTAATCAATGTTTCTGACACTGAAACATCATTTGAAGATATATCTGCTCCAATAGCTATTGCTTTCATTCTTATCACCATAAAAGTTATATAACTTACATTACATGTAGAAATGTCCAATTATATGAAATAATAGCTTTTTTTAGCTATTTTCATGATTGTCGCCCAATTTAATATGAGATTTTCAAAACATTTACTTATATTCGTTATGGAAAAGTTTTTAAATTTTGAAGTATAAATTTTTTTATTAAATTATTTAATTTTATGTATTATTTCATTTAAATCTATATTTTTAAATTTTAAATATTATAAATATCTTTTAAATAATATAAATAATTTTAATTTAATATCTTTTAATAATATTTATTTTTAAAATAGTTATTTATAGTCTTTATGGATAAGTTTTTAAATTTTAAAATGATAATTTTTTTTATTAAATTATTTAATTTTATGTATTACTTCATGAAAATTTATATTTTTAAATTTTGAATATTATAAATATTTTTTAAATAATATAAATAATTTTAAATTAATATTTTTTAATAATATTTATTTTTAAGAAAATTATTTATAGTCTTTATGGAAAAGTTTTTAAATTTTAAAATGATAATTTTTTTTATTATATAATCTATTTTTAAAGTTAGATATTTAATTAAAGTTAGATATTTAAAAGAAAACATCTAATGAGCTTTGTTTTGATTTATCGCTTTCAAATAATGATTTTACACTTAATTCTTGAATTTCAAGTCTTTGAACTATGTATGGATTAATTGGATATCTGTTTACTAAATCTTTTGAAATTTCTAAGTATTTGGTTACTGAACCTTTTGAAACAGTTAACATGAGATTATTTCCACACTTACATTTACCTGTAAGAGGTATTCTTCTGTATTTGGTATTGCATTTTGTACATCTTACTTTTTGTTTAGAAAATGTTCTGGAGTTACCCATGATGTCTGGTAAGAAATGGGAGGATAAAACTCCTTCAACCACACCTTGCTGGTCAACAGCACGTATGCTTTCAGCTAAAGCAATTTGAGAATCAACTTTATCTTTCATTGAATTTAAGGTTTTATATAGGCAAATATTAGGTCCAGCATCAATTTTTGAAGTGTTATGGGAAAACATTAAATTTTCGTATTGGTGTGAGGTTCCAAGATGTTTTCCTACATTATCCATTAAATCTATTACTTTTTCTGGTTTAAGATCTTCGTATGTTTTATTAAAGAATTCTAATGGAAATTTTTCAATAATATCTATTTTATGGGATTCATCATCTATTTCTTCAGGGTCTATTCTTGATGAAAGAACAAGTGGTGCATCCATACTCCCTCCTCGTGTACTTGGTAGATATGTTTTAGAGAAGTTTATTAAAGCATCTAAAAGTAGCATTATAGAATCCTCATCACTATCGCAGTTTCTTCTTTTTGCTGAATGAAAGTAAGGATGAGCATAACAACAATGTGCTTTTGTAAATCCTACAATTCTACTTAACACTCCTGCTGATGTATGTGGTGCAAGACCTACAGTTAAATGACCAATTAAATCTTCTTTATCCGAAACATTGTAAAATCTATCCATACCATAAAATCTTTCTAAAAGGTCATCCATAAAGTTAGCTACTTTGAGTAGGTATTCTCCACAATTTTTAGATACTACAATATCTTGAACTTTAAGTTCAACTATTTGATTTTCATTTTCAATAGGATTACCATAAGCATCTTTAATGTAATCTAATTCTTTTAATTTTTCAAGTGTTACCCCAATTTCTTTTGGTGTGAAATGTGTTAATGGAAGGTCAGTGGAGTCATGCCGAATAGTAGCATCTTTAAATATAAATACTTCATTTTTTGCACGAAGTATTCCTTTTTCAATAGGTTCAGGGAGTTTTGTTTCTGAAATCATACCTTTAACTCCTTTAACTTCATTAACTTGACGGATGCGAATATTTTCACTTGCTTTTCTAAGTAGGTTTCCAATAGGCATTCTTCTTTTTGAGGGTCTATCAATTGTTGTTGAAGAACCACATTTTGGACAAATTGAATTATATGATTTTGATTTGCAATTATCACAAATTCTCTCTGATACCTCAACACTATAATTTTTATTTTTGGCTGCTTCAGCCAACAATCTTCTTGTTCCCCCATAAATACCAACAGGAAATAGTGAATGTGGAGCTGGTTTCATGAGTCTTTCTTTTGATTTTTCAGGTCTTCCAACACGGCAACCAATATATATTGGAGACTTATCCATTATTTTAACTTCTGATATCTCATTTACCTTTTCAAGGGTGGTTTTATTGGAATTTTCATCAACATTTTCTTTTAATGTGTGTGTGAGAGTGTAAGCATCATCATTGTTTATAATAACTTTTCCATTTCTTAGTTTATGACTCACACCAATAATTTCCAATATTCTTTTCTCAGGAGACAAATCTAAACTAAAATCGGTTCCTTCAATGTATTCATACTTATGTATCCATGTAATCAATGAATTTAGATCATTGAGTGAGACATCATTGTAAGAATAGGTGTATTCAGGATTTAATGGAACATCATATTTTTTAGATATTTCAAATGATGTTTTAGCAGAAATATAGCTATTATTTAATATATCTAAATCATTATGGTTCTCTAAGTTTAAGGTTTTATCATTATTTAAATCAATAGTTAAAATAGTCTTATTATTTTCACCATTAATTAAATCAACGGTTAAACCATTATTTTTATATTCCTCTGAGTGGATTAAGGTTTCTATCCACCATTCTTCACACCATCCTGAAGGAAGCAAGTTTTGACTGTTTCTTAAGAATTCTCCATAAGCAATTAAGATATCTCCTAAAAATAGGATTTCACTAACTTTTTTCCTATATTTCACTGCTTCTTTAATTGTTCTTAGTTTTAGGACATCACCATTTATTAATTTTACTATGGGTCCTTCAATTGAATCTACTGGAACAACACAATTTCCTTTCCCTGGTCTTTCAATTTTCATTTGAGTTCCAACAGCTAAAAACTCTAATAATTCCATTGTTATAGGATTAACACCCATAGCAGCTAAACCCGTGTTTCTTGACCTACCATAACGAAGTCTAAAACCACCTTTTGCATTTGGATAAGCTAAAACTGGACGACCACCAATAATATCCTCAATATATTTAGCTTTAGGCTTTTCATCTTTATCATCTTCTTTTTTCTCCACGACTTTTTTATTAAATGCTTCTAACCATTCCCAACCATCTAAATCAAGTTCTTTAGCATATTTGATAACTTTAGCGGATTTCTGAATAACTCCTTCTGCAATAGCAAGTAATGCTCCACCACGGATATTGTTTGTTTCAACACGTTCCAAATCTCTATGTGAAACCTCAATTTTATCAGTTTGTTCACCAGTTACTTCAACTGGAATATTTTGAGTGGCTAATCTAATTTCATCTGGTTTAGGAGAGTATTGAAGATTTGTAACCTCAGACTCATAAAGCTCAGCTTCTTCAACATATCTTTCTATCTCTAAATCATTAGGTTGATACTTACTAAGACCAGTTGTTTTCATGATTTGATGACCTAACAAAACAGCTAATGCTGCAGCTGTACCACCCGCACTTCTTATAGGTCCTGCAAAATAAACAGCTAAATATTTACTACCATCAAAGTTTTCTTTTATTTTTACTTGAGATATTCCCTCAAGAGGAGCAGCAACAACACCCTCTGTTAAAATAGCTAAAGCTGTTCTAAGTCCTTGATCAGCTAATTTTTCTTTATTTTGTTCTTTATCTGGTATTTTTGAAGCTATCTCAGATGCAATCGTGAAAGCAACTTCTTCTCTTGAATTTTTTTCTTTTTCTAATTCTTTTATTCTTTTAGCTATTCCTTTTGGACCAACAAGTCCTTCAACCCTTTCAGCCAAATCCTTTGCTAAAGGTATTTCAGTTGTTGTTTCAGCATCGAAGCCTTTTGATCTTGCCTGATTAGCTATTTCATATAATTCATGAGTTTCTTTTTCTAATCTATCAAAGTAATCCATATTAAATCCTTTTAATTTGTTCTTTTAATTTATAGTTGGTTTGATAAAGTTCTTAATAAATAACTTTTTTAAAAATAGATATTATTAAAAAATATTGATTTATAACTATTTATATTAATTAAAATAATTTTATATTAATTAAAATTTAAAATTATATATTTTCATGAAATAGTATTTAAAATTAAATAATAATTAAAATTTAAAATTATAGATTTTCATAAAATAATATTTAAAATTAAATAATTTAATAAAAAAATTATCATTTCAAAAATTAAGAACCTTACCATAACGGCTATAATTGTTTATTTTATTTGTAGTTTAAGATGAGAAGTTTAATAAAAATAAATTATTAAATTCTATAATTCATTTATAACTTATATTTTATAAATTAAAATAATTTTAAATAATACTTTTAGTAATAAAAGGATATTAAAATCTTAAATTATAAAAATTAACTCCAAAATTTTATATACACTGTTAATCTATGATTAATTACAATATATAATTTTTCATTATTATTTCAATGATGTTAACTTAAAAATTTTTGATTAAAATTTCTACTAAAATCTTGTTTATAAAAGCTCTGTTTTTAATTTCAATCCAACTTTAAAAACAATTTTCTTAAGTTGACAGCCCCGATTATTATTTATATGAATAGTTTAACATGAAAATTGATGGAAATAGTTTAGTTATGCTTTAATTTTAAATCTAAAATATATCCAACCAACCGTATTTATCGGCGGTTTTACCTTTAACTATGGCGAAAAATTCATTTTGAATAGATTTAGTAATAGAACCAACCATTCCATCACTAACATTAATTCCATCAACTGTTCTTATTGGAGTTATTTCAGCAGCCGTTCCACTGTAAAATAATTCATCAGCAATGTATAATAGTTCTCTTGGTATTTTCTCTTGGATTACATCATAACCTAAATCTTTAGCTATTGTAATAACAGAATCTCTTGTTATTCCTTTTAAAATTGATGATGAAATAGATGGAGTGTATATTAGATTATCTTTAACTAAAAAAATATTTTCTCCACTACCTTCACCAACAAAGCCTTCAATATCTAACATGATACAATCATCAAAATTATTATGTGTTGCTTCTAATTTAGCAAGTTGAGCATTCATATAATTTGCTCCTGATTTAGCTAAGCTTGGAAGAGTGTTTGGAGCCATACGCCTCCATGACGAAACATTTACATCAATACCTTTCTCAATTGCAGTATCACCAAGGTACGGCCCCCAACTCCAAACAGCAATAGCTATATTGGTAGGTGATTTTCGAGGGTCAATTCCTAAAGTACCATATCCCCGATAAATAATAGGTCTAATATAGCATTCTTTAAGATTATTAAGAATCATTGTTTCTTTAATGGCATTAGATATTTCATTTTGAGTGTATGGAATATCCATACGATATATTTTCATGGATTCAAAAAGTCTTTGAACATGTTCTTTTAATCTAAAAATTCCAGCTTTTCCACTAATTTCATAGGCTCTTATTCCTTCAAAAACACTTGAACCATAATGTAGGGCATGGGAAAGAATATGTATATTAGCATCTTTCCAATTAATGAATTCTCCATCCATCCAAATTTTTCCACTTTCATCCATAATTAACAACATTCCTATTTTCAATGTATTTATAAGTTTAATTATCTTATTTCTAAGGATTTAACTATATTTGTTAATGATTTTTTATTAATATTTATGTTTCAATTAATAGTAGTATTTGATAATATTAGTATTTGATAAAGTTCTTAATAAATAACTTCTTAAAAGTAAATATTATTAAAAAATATTAATTTAAAATTATTTGTACTAATTAAAATTTTAAATTATAGATTTTTATTTTAAATTATAGATTTTTATGCAATAATATTTAAAACTAAATATAGTAGTTTTGATAAAGTTTTTAATAAATAATTTTTTTAAAAAATGATTATTATTAAAAAATATTAATTTATAATTGTTTATATTAATCAAATTGTATTTATATTATTTAAAATTTAAATTATGGATTTTTATAAATTGATATTTAAAATTAAATAGTTTAATAAAAAAATTATTATTTCAAAATTTAAGAACTTTTCTATAAGTAAATATAAATATTTAATATTTTAATATTACCATTTTAAAAATTACCATTTTAAAATTAAAAAAAATATTTATTTTAAAAATATAATCAAAATTTTATATAAATTAGAATTATTTTATATAAATTAAAATTATTTTGTATGGTTCAATTATTTTGTATGGTTCATATAATATAAATTATAATTTATTATTTTTATATATTAATCCGTTCTTATTATAAAAAAATTGATAATAAAAATAAAATCAATTCATATAGTTTTTAATGATATAATAAACTGTTCTAAGAGGAATATTTTCTATTTCAGCTATTTCTCTAATGGGAAGACCCTTTTCTTTTTGAATTTTAATACTATTGATCTGTTTTTTACTGTACTTTGTTTTTTTGCCTGTTTTAAGTTTATTTTTTGGATTGGAAAACTTAGCTCTTAAATAGTAAACTTTTTTAATAGATAAATTTAAGATATTTCCTACTTCTAATGGTGTTTTACCATTATGAATTAAATCAACTACTTTTAAACCTATATCATTACCATATTTTTTAGGGTGATTGTAGTTATATTTTATTTTAATATGCACTCCCATTTTATTTAAAACATCGATATATTTCTTAGAAATTCTATTATATAAACTAATTGGGCATGTTATTCTCTTTAAATTAGGATAAGTATCTAACAATTCAACAATTAATTTAGAACTTAATGGTTTTTTTATATGGATTTCTTTAATTGAAGAATTATCTTTTCTTCGATTATCATCTTCAACTAATGAATTATCATCTTCAATTAATGAATTATCATCTTCAATTAATGAATTTTCACGATTAAAACTATCATCCATCATTTATATCATTTTTAGTTGGTCTTATAAGAAATTTAAGAAAATTTGTTTAAAATTTAATCAATTTTCAAATGGATTTTACATGCTCTTTTAAATGAAGAGATGTTTCTTTTCCATTTATTAATAAATTTTCTAATATTATTGTACTGATTTTTCATTTTTTTATCTTTAAGGTTTTCTAATTGATCGTTTAAAAATTTTAAATCATCTAAAATATTTATTAGTTCATTGATTTCATTAAAAATATATTTAATTAAAAGTTTCAGATTCAAAATATTCTTATCAGTTTCTTTATTATGGGCTATGGATAAAATCATCAAATAAATGAATTTTAAATTATCTTCTTTTTGTAAGATATTGTTTCTAAAAAGTTTATAATAGCTATTCCACTCCTCTAAAAAGTCATTTGTTGTAATTATAAACTCTTCTTCAATTGATTTTATTTCCATATCTTCAAACAATTCTTCTTCTAAATTTTCTTCATCAAGATCATCATTTTCCCATTCATGATGATAAAATTGGTCAATTTCACCATTATCAAGTAAATTAATATAATATTCTTGTAATAACTCAAATTCAGGTTTTAAATCATGGAAAAACGAGACATTATAAAGTAAATAGCTATTACCTAAAATATCTTCCATATCATCATAGATATTTTTTAAGGTGTTGTTAAGTGTTAAATTATCATAATTTTTTAAATATTCTAAAATAGGATATATATTTTCAGAAGTTTTTGATTTTAAAAGACCAAAAAGATCTAATTCATTATTAAAAGTATTTTCATCATCTATATCTAAATCATCCTTTTCAATATTTGAAATATAATCCTTGTTATCTAAGTCACTTTCAAGTTTTTTATTGTCAAGAATCCCATTATTTTTAAGATATTTTTCTAATTTTTCAGTTGATTTCTTCCTAAAATCTTTTTCATCATAGTGTTTAACCAATCTATTCATTACATTATCAAATTCTTCTTCACTTGGATTAGCCATTCCTTCATTTATTATAAATTTTACAGTTTCTTGAAAGCTATCTTGCCCAAATTCTTGATTAAATTTATTTATAGAGTATTGTTCTTCTGATAAAAATCTATTTATATATTTCTTTTCTTTTTCTGAGACATCTTTTAAGCCACGATATTTTTCAATAACAACAAAACTATAAAAAATATCTGTTAAATTACTGTTTGCAAGTTTATTCATTACTTTCTTCTTTTCTTTAAATACTTTTTTCTGTTGTTTAAATGCAAGACTTTCCAATTTCTTTTTAAAGATATTTATAAATTCATTGTAATCATAATAATCCTCACAATAAAAATCATGGCTTTTAAGAAGGTTTTTAAATTTATTAAGCTCTTTAATCTTCTCAGTATCAATCTTCTCAAAAAGCCCTAATTCTCTCTTTGAAAAATAGAAATTAAATTCATTTATATCTGACTTTTCATTTTTTATTTTCTTTTCAAACTCTTTAACTAAATTATATTCATTATTATTTAATGATAATCTTGCTATTAGGAAATATAAATTAAGATAATCATCTATAATATTAAATTCTGTTTTATCAATTGTAAATTTCTTGTTTTCATATTTCATCCCACGAATTTCATATATATCAAATAATACATCTCCTAATAAGGATAGTTCATATTCAATCCTTCTATTCACTATTTTTTTATAGATTAAATCTTTAATAAATAATGTGACATATTGATTTCCAATAATTTTAAATACAAATCCTTCTTCAATCCCCTTATTTGAATTAAAATCAATTACAAAGTTTATGATTTCTATTAATTCATTTTGATTTTCTTCTAAAACTGAGATGTAAAGATTAATCACACGGATTTTATAGATGTTTATCAACTCCTACTCAATATATCATATTAATTTAATATTATTTTTTCCTATTTGGATTGTATGGAAACCATCCTCTTTTAACTCTTTTTTCTTGTTCATATACTTCATGAATACTCCATAACAATGAAAACCCTAAAATTCCAGAAATTATTGAAATTGTTAAATCATTTAATGCTAATGAAATAGCTAAAAATACTATCCCCAATAATAAAAATATAGGCCATATTTTCTTGCCTATGTAGTATTCTCCTTTAATTACTACAGGGTGTAGTATCCCTATAATTAAAAATGAAATTAATCCGATTATTATTCCTTCAAAATACATTTCATCACCTTTTATTTTAAGAATAAACATTTAAATTAATAAAAGCATAAAGAATAATTTTAAAAATTAAAATATTTTAGTAAACATAGCACTTCCTTTAACTTTTATAACATGTTAATTATAATAATAGTGCATGTAAAACCTTTTAAATCTTCTTAAAATCAAAATTTAACTTTTAAATGGAGTTTAAATAATTTTATCAAATATTACAAAAAATAGGTAAAATATTATAGTGTTCTGCATAATTAATGTATTTCATTATTCAAAAAAATTCATTATTCAAAAAAATCCAAAAATTTTGTAAATTACTTTTAAATATTAATATTCATCCTTTAAATTTAATTTAAAGAAATAAAAATCATTTTTGATTGCAAATATTTAATTGAGCTTTGTAAATATTAAATTAATATATAAATATAGTATATGAAGTAATGCTTGTAAGTACAGAAAAATTTCGTTTTTCTAATTAAAATAAAAAATTTCAATAAATAAATTTTTCGGATTTGTTATCGAAGATAACTTAAGAAAATCTAAGATTTTCCGTTTCGAATTGAACAAGCTCAATAATGAGATTTTTTAAATTACACAATTAATTATTAAATTTTCAATTAAAAAAATTATAATTATTATTTTTAAAAATAAAGAAATAAAAATTGTTATTTAAAAAATTGTTATTTAAAAAATTGTTATTTAAAAAATTGTTATTTAAAAAATTGTTATTTAAAAAATTGTTATTTAAAAAATTGTTATTTAAAAAATTGTTATT